>DBIS01000199.1 GCA_002296975.1 Deltaproteobacteria bacterium UBA796
ATCAGGAGCCAAAAAGGTGCACTGGGTTGGCCACGGTCTCGGGGGCCAATGTTTGATTGGGCACCTCGCCTCTGATGGTGGATCGGATATCGCGGCCGGGGTGCTGATGTCTACGCCAGTTCGATTTCAGCCATTGAAGGCCACCGCCCGCCGGATTGCAGCTGTCGCCAAGCATTTACCAGAAGGGTGGCGCGTCCCAACCCGCCTGATTCATGAGGTCCTCACCGTCGCATCCCACCCCGCTGACCTGGCCCACCTGTCCAGCCGAATCGAAGGCCCCATGGCCCGCTCCATGCTGCTCGAGGCAACCACCGACTTGTCCGTGGGCCTGATCAAGCAAATGGCAGGCTGGCACACCAGCGGTCAACTCACGGACCGTGAAAACCGATTTGATTACCTCGAGGGCATCCGCGGCCGCGACACCCCAATCATGGTGATGGCATCTGCCACCGACATCCTATGCGACCTAGATGCCGCACGCCCAGTCGTCGATCTCATGGCGGACGGTGCAGCCCAATGGGTGGAACTCCCGCGCGGATGGGGCCATTTAGACCTCATCGCAGGGGCTGATGCCGACCGGGTGGTGTTCCCAAACATCCTCGCCTGGCTCAATCAGCGTCGAGACTGCTGCTGGGAGGCCCGGTAGCGATTAGGGGGGGGGCCAAGAGGGCTCTGCACCATGGCAAATAAAAACAAGCGTCTGATTCTATGGCTCATCGGCCTCATGGTTGTGATCTGCACCGTGACCACTTTGAGTATCGTGCTGCTGATGGACTCTGGGCCGGCTTCACTGAGCACCGAATCCAAATGGCTTCATGTTCGACTTACACCACGCATGACCGAGGCACCTGGGACCGAAGGCCTGGTCATGGACCCATCAGACCTGCCTCCCCTCACCTCTGAAATCTCATCAGCCATTCGCAAAGCCGCCACAGATGACAATATTCACGGCTTGCTGGTTGAAATCGAAGGGCTGGCGGTTGGCTACGGTCAGGCAGAAGAGATTCGACGCGCGATCGCGGTGTTTTCCGCATCAAAAAAACCATGCACGAGCTTTTCGGAGACCTACGACACCAAGTCCTATTTTGTCGCCAGCGGCTGCAGCAGCATCGCCATATCCCCCGAGGGCCTACCTTTGGTCAATGGCATGAACATCTCCAAAACCTACTTCGCGGGCACCTTGGGCTTGCTCGGAGTGCGGGCCAACTTTGAGCATGTTGGCGACTTCAAGAGCGCAGTCGAGCCCTATGAGCGCGACAGCCCATCCGAAGCCGCTGCCGAGGCCACCAACGCGCTTCTAGACTCCCTATTTGGCCACATTGTTGACCAAATGGCAGCGGGTAGAAACATCAGCCCACAAGCCATGCTCGCCCTCATCAACGACCCGCCGATAACCGCGATATCTGCTGTTGAACGCAGCCTTATCGATGAACGGGTCTACCGCAGCGCCTTGCTCGACCGCCTCGACGACGATGGTGGGCGAGTCGCAGGAAAAATGTACATGGGTGATGACAGCTCATCGTGGTCCGTCAAGGGCACCGTCGCGGTGCTCCATGCCGACGGTCCAATAATGTCGGGCAAGGGCGGTCCCGATATGTTTGGCGATGGCGTGATCGGTTCACGGTCAATGATTCACATGCTCAACACCCTTCGTGACGATGATTCAGTCGACGCCGTGGTGCTCCGGATAAATTCACCCGGCGGTAGCGCCATGGCCTCAGATGACATTTGGAGCGCCATCGAATCCCTGAAGGCGGCCAAGCCAATCGTAGCCTCCATGGGCGATTACGCCGCGAGCGGTGGCTATTACATCGCCATGGGAACCCAGCGTATTTTCGCTGAGCCCACGACTGTCACCGGCTCTATTGGGGTGTTTGGCGGAAAAATGAACCTGGCAGGCCTGTTTGAAAAGGCCGGCATGACCCAGTTTGAATTCTCCAGAGGTGACCGTTCAGACTTGTTGTCCACTGTCGAAGACTTCGACGAGGCCGACAAAGCCCTTTTTAAGACCTTTCTCGAGGGCTTTTACACCACCTTCATCACCAAGGCAGCCCAGGGGCGTGACATGAGCAAGAGCGACCTCCACGCCGTGGCCCAGGGACGGGTGTGGACCGGCCTTCAAGCCGTTGAAAATGGCCTGGTCGACGAACTAGGCGGCCTGGACACAGCCATCGTGGCTGCAGCGGCCCTGGCTGGCCTAGACAGCTACAAAGTCGACCGCCTACCCGAGAGAAAGGGGTTTCTCGACCAATTGATTGAAGAATTCTCTAACCCCGACGGCGACGGTGTCCGCTTGATGATCCCCAGCCTCATCCCTGGGACACAGGCTGGATTTCAAACCTTGATGACCCTCGAACGGGTCCTTCAAGATGGTGGGGTTGCGGCAATGCTGCCCGGCCAGCTGACCATCAAATAGCGACCCAGCTAAAAAGTAGACACCGGATACACGACCATCACCCCGGTCAACATGCCGCTACCCAAAGGGTTTAGACCACTCAGGTCATCCTCGGTCGAGGCCACCAAACCCAATACCCCGACCGCATACAAGCCATCGGCTTCAAAAACACTGCCGTCAACATCGATAACCAGATTGCCTGGGTCGATCGGCTTGGACACATCGTAGTCAGACTCCCAAACGACCTGCTGGCCCAAGAGATCGTAAACCAACACACCACCGTTATCGTAGTCCACTTCGGGATTGGAGATATTCACCCGAATCCCGATACCAGGTGAATGGTTTTCTGAAATCGCCACCACTGGCCCAGGGGGAGTGAGCATCTCAATGCTTCCGCGTTCTCCACCGTAATCGGCGATCACCTTTATTTCGTCACCCACCACATAATCCAGCCCGTCATAGCCATCAGCGATCCAAGAAGCGCCTTCAAAGCTAAGCCTCACACTGCCGCTCCGGTCAGAAATCAAGCTCACTTTGGCGTCATCAACCACTGAAACGCCACTGCTTCCGGTCCGCTGAACCCAAGCTTGAGACTGGGCGCCGATGGCCAACAACGTGCCCTGCGCATCCATTCCATCCGGCAATTCAAGTCCGATATACAACGCCTGCATGGTCACAGGTTCGTCCAAAAGCTCTCGGGCCTCATCGATCGCCCCAAAGAGCTTGCACCCACCCATCATCATCCAGCCGGTCCACAACATCGATATACTCATTAAAACCACTCCTCGGGGCATTAGACCCTGTACATTCCACCCCATGCACCATAAACGGTTGACATGGCCGATGGGCTTGAATAGCTACCCGCGAGTAAATTTTACAGGAGCCACCCATGGCCAGTCGTACCCAAGAGACCAAATTCAAGCGTGCCCTCCGGAAAAAGAATGCCGGAAAAGAAAACAAGCGTATTCGCCGCAGGGGGACCACACAATCCTTCCCCGTGCACACCGAAGCCGCTGACAAGAACGCTCCGAATCAAGCCAAGAAGAGCAACAGCTAACTCAGTCGATTCCAAAGAATCGACTGGCATTATGCCAAGTGGCTTCAGCCACATCTTCTGCTGACATTCCGCGCAGTTCCGCAACTTTTTCTGCAACCAAGCTCACACGGGCTGGTTCGTTGCGCTTGCCCCTGAATGGGACTGGCGTCAAAAATGGGCTGTCCGTTTCAATGAAAAATCGTGTAAGCGGCACCGCTTTTGCGACTTCGCGCATAGACTCGGCATTTTTAAAAGTCACGATCCCAGGGATGGACACAAACCCACCTCGCTCGACGATGGCCTCCATTGTCTGAACGTCGCCGGTAAAGCAGTGGTACACCACACCCGCACCTGACCACGCGGCCTCATCGTCCAATATGGCCATCGTCTCGCCATCTGAATCCCGGTCGTGAATGATGATGGGCTTGTTCAAGCGTTTGGCTTGCTGAATTTGCAACCGAAACACACGGCGTTGCTCATCGCGCGGCGAATTATCGTAATGAAAATCCAACCCCATCTCACCAATCGCTACAACCCGAGGGTGGATGGCGAGGGACTCAAGCTTTTTCCAGACAGCATCCGTGCATTGATCGGCATCATGGGGATGAAGCCCCACGGTGGCCCACACATCCGGATGTCGTTCAGCCACAGCGATGGCCCGCTCCGCAGAGGAGACGCCATACCCAGAACCGATGGAAAGAAGACGGCGCACACCCGCATCGCGGGCCCGCTCCACCGCAGCATCCACACCGGCCTCACCGTCAAACGCATCTACATCGAGATGGCAATGCGAATCAAATAGCCTCATGTTTGTCTCCTGCTGAAAGTGTTCTGACCACCACGGCCAAGAGGGAATCGACCACCAGTCGACCGCTCACAAAGCTCGCTAAGCGATCCCGTGCCGTGCTCAGGGCATCGACCATCGTCGCCACAGCTGTGGGGTCTAAACGTCTCGCCCAGTCACTGACCACATCTGGAATATCACCATTATAAAAAGCCACCCCTCCAACACGCACTGCGAGGGCGTCACGCAACAACCCACCGAGGGCATCGAGTGTGTCGTCAACTGCAACACTCCACTTGCTTCTGTCACCTCTACAAAGTGTCTCTGCGAATTTGAACTGAACCGCCACATCACCGTGTAGCGCATCAAGCAAGGCATCCCGCGCCACCATCATCCCGCCGTTCTCACCTGGCTGCAGGTTGAGTGCCCGGCCAGGACACCCTTCAGCGAGCTGAGCCATGCGTAGGGCATCTGGTTTACCTTGGGTCTCCAGCCAAGCCCTAAGCTCAGGGATACCGACCGGAGAGAAGCGAATCCGTTGACTCCGAGAGCGCACAGTCAAAGGCAAAGAGGCCGGTGCAGCAGTGACCAAAATAAAGTGGGTCGCTTCCGGGGGATCCTCGAAAGTCTTCAACATGGCGTTTGCCGCCTCGGTGGTCATCGCGTCCGCTGGGTCGAAGATGACGAAACGGCTCCCAGCATGAAAAGGCTTGACCATCAACTGGCCAATAAGGGCCCTGGATTGAGCCACAGAGATGATCCCTGCAGTCTTGCTGGGATCGAGGCCAACCATCAAGACATCCGGATGGCAACCCTTTGGAATCTGACGACAGGACCAGCATTGCTCGCAAGGGCGCTGCTCAAGGTCCGAGTGATCACAATTGGCCACCTTCGCCAACCACACCGCAGTCGAAGCTTTACCCAAGCCCACGGCCCCCTCAAACAATAAACAAGGGTGAAGCCTGCCGGATTGCACCAAGGTCCGCAAGCGGCCACGAGTGGCCTCATTTCCAATAAAAGGTACTGTCATAAACCCGTTGTATCCTTCGCTCGCCTGGGTTGCAGATCGATCTGAATCATCGCATCCGGCTTGTGGCGATCATTCGCCCACTCCAAGCCCATGCGCACCCTCAAGCAATCACATTGAGAATCCCACAACAATTGAGGCCCTTGGCGTAAAAACCGGGATGTTTGAAAGTCTAGCAGCCCACTCCACCCTGGCCGCCAACCCGGGGCCACCAACACCGAAGCCGAAGCCATCCCCTGAAACAGTCCAGCCCCACGCACCGCACCCACGCGAACGTCTCCGCCCTCATCGGTGAAGCCCACCAGCGCAGACTGCAAAACCAAATCCCCTTGAACAGCGGACACTATGCCCTTGTGATTCAAGACGAGCGAGGCCTCCGGTGCCCACCCACTCGGCGTCCTCATCCATTCAGCCGAC
The DNA here is from genome assembly GCA_002296975.1 of Deltaproteobacteria bacterium UBA796. GTDB lineage: Bacteria > Myxococcota_A > UBA796 > UBA796 > UBA796 > UBA796. Next base: position 5,660 of record DBIS01000199.1, read on the forward strand.
CAGTGTAGGGGCACCCCACTGACTCCCAACAGCGTGCTGCGCTGCACCGCCCCCACGGCCCAAGGCGCCCGCGGTTTGACCCACCCCATGGGGTCATCCAGTTCGCCGTCATCCGCTGAAACCCGTACAGCGAGCCCGGTTTGTCCAATATGGCGCAGTTTTCCAACGTCAGCCCAGCCTGCGATCAAGGCCGCAGCCTCTGCGGTCGCCTGACCATAAGGCGCGCGCCGGCTTGTTTGTAGCCCAGTGATGTCTAGGCCATACTCGGTATCAACAAAGCCAAACTGTCTCCCCCCATCGAGATTGAAAATGACAGAAGAGCGATGTGAAGAACCATTTTCGACCGGTTGGCTCTGGGAATATTCCAAAGCATCCAACCGGGCGACAGCGCCGACTGAAAGCGGTCCCAGTGGCAGGCCCACCATCGACAACACGCCCCCAACAGGTCGCTGGACGTCTGCTGTGTCGAAGGTATCGGACTCCAAGCGCAGCGGCCCAGCCCCCACCACCATCCGACGTTCTTCAAACATTCTTGAGCGCTCAAAAAAGTCACCGGAATAGTCGCGCCTTGCTCCGCTATCGGAGCTCCACTGAATGTCGGCACCTCCCCAAAATTTCTCTACATCCTGACTTATTTGAGTATCGAGAGCGCTTGTGGGTGCAGCGTACACGTCTTGCTTCGCTACCCAAACCTTCGCGAAGCCCAGAGGTCCATCCACGAAAACCCGTTGGCGAACGCCCTTTTCACCCCACAGCTCAGGGGTGAGAATCATCGCCGAACGCTCCCCAAGAGGCAACCACACGGGCACGCCCAAAACCGGACCATCATCACCATAGCGAAGTTCTGGAAGCAACAAACGTGGCGACCGTGGGTCGAGAGAGATTCTCGAGAAGGGCAAAGGAAAAACCGGAACACCACAGACTTGTACTGCAGCGTTCTCGATGACCAGATACTCGCCAAACACCCCTTCTGCACCCTCACCAGAGATCCCCCACGGTGGCCGCTCACAGACACATGGGGTCCAACTAAAGTGGGTGGCCTCAAAGCGCATTCGCCCGTCAGCCTTGGGCACCAAACTGATGGTATCTGCCGTGATTTGATGCCCGTCCAAACTCAGGTCTACATGGCCCTGGGCCCAGACCCCGACTGGACTCAGCGTGACCCTATCGGCCTCTAGACTCCCGCCCAAGGCCGGGTGGCCTAAGCAAGCCGCACCCAAAAAAGCCAGTACCCACCGGCACATCACCGGGAACCAGCCAGCTCCCGAACCGCACCCGCGAGAAAAACGCTGCCCGTGACGATCACCATGCCGCCCCCGGCCTGTGCCATCGCCAAGGCCTCTTCAATCGGCCCCGCTGGGAGCACCGGAATTTTGATGTCGATGAGCTGTTGAGCGAGCGCTCCAGCAGGCGTGGCGCGTGGGTGGCTGCAATGGGTGGTCAGCACCCGGTCGACATGAGACACCAAAGGAATAATCATCGCCCGAGGGTCTTTATCGCTGCTTGTCCCCAAAAGTAAGGTGCGGGCCTGGGTGCGCGGTAGCTCCATAAGATAGGTCGCGAGGGCAGCTGCTCCTTGCACATTATGAGCGCAATCCACAAGCAACTCAGGACCGCATTGCTCCAAGCGCCCAGGATGTTTGACCGCAGCCAGACCCTTCAGCACATCACCCCAATTGGGAATGGGAAAGCGATCTGAAATCTGAGCGATCACGGTTAAGGCCACTCCGGCGTTGAGCACTTGGTGGTCACCCCGCAAGGCCACCCGAAGTCCATGCTCGGTGTGCCCTCGAAAAGACCAACTAAAGACCCCTTCACGCCCGATTTCTACGCCCCACCCACCATCGTTGGAGATTAGCTCCGCGCTCCGCTCATGGGAGATCGCCCGAATCACCCGCAGGGCTTGAGCATCCATTGCACCCACAACAACAGGCCGACCCGCCTTGATAATCCCGGCCTTTTCACCTGCGATACTGGCCAAATCAGGACCCAGTTCCTCGGTATGGTCTAGGCCAACCGATGAAATCGCTGTGATCAAGGGGTCAACCACGTTGGTGGCATCCAAACGGCCACCAAGGCCAACCTCAATCACCACGACATCCAAATCTTGGTTGGCGAAATGCAAAAATGCAGCCGCGGTCATCAATTCAAAATAGGTCAACACCCGGTCGATGGGAACAAAGTCATCCAAGCCCGCAGCCCATCGTTGACGCGCGCCATCCACCTCGGTGAGCAACCGGTCCAGATCAGCATCCGAGATGGACACACCGCAGACTTGAATGCGCTCGTTCACATGCTGAAGATGAGGCGACGTGTATTCCCCTACCCGGTATCCGCCAGCGCGAAGGATGGATGCGATCATCCGGACGGTGCCGCCCTTCCCGTTCGTCCCAGCAACATGAATCACCGGCACAGCCAGATGGGGACTGCCGAGGGTCTCCAAAAAGTGGCCCATGCGCTCCAGGCCCATGCGCATCCCGAAACGAGCAAGGGTGGCAAGGGTCGGGTGAGACCTCACACCGCGTCCGTTAATAATTTCAAGCACCGGGAGAGCGTGTCTTTGAGCTCAGCGCGAGGAACAATCCGGTCTACCATGCCATGGGCTACCAAGTATTCGCTGGTCTGAAAGCCATCGGGCAAGGACTGGCCAATGGTTTGCTCGATAACCCGAGGGCCCGCGAAACAGATCAATGCATTGGGCTCGGCCAAGATCAAATCTCCCAACATCGCAAAGCTCGCGGCTACCCCGCCAGTGGTGGGATGGGTGAGCACCGAAATATAAGGCATATTTGCGTCGTCTCGAAGCCGGGCGAGGGCTGCACAGGTCTTGGCCATCTGCATCAGACTCAAAACCCCCTCTTGCATGCGGGCTCCACCAGAGGCGCTGATCACGATCGCTGGCTGCCTTAGCGCCGTGGCCCGCTCAAATTGCCGTGTGATCAACTCGCCGACGACCGACCCCATCGAGCCGCCCATAAAAGCAAAGTTAAAGGTACCAATCTGAACATCTACGCCATGAATCTTGGCACTTCCGGCGATGTAGGCGTCGCGCTCGCCGGTCTTTTCCTGGCTCGCTTTAATCCGGTCCACATAGGCTTTTGAGTCGGTGAAGCCCAACGGGTCTTTTGGCGACAACAGCGCATCATGCCGCTCAAACGTGCCCTCATCAACCAGGGCCATCAACCGTTCAAAGCTGTCGTACTTTAGGTGATGCCCACAATGGGGACAGCATTG
>DBIS01000018.1:0-12813 GCA_002296975.1 Deltaproteobacteria bacterium UBA796
AGCCGCTTGAGCTCGTCCCTCATGCCTTCAATCGTGCGGGCGGGCAGTGTGGATGAACTCTTTTTCCAATACATCTCGCCGTGACCGACGGTGAAGTAGGCTTTTTTCGGGTCGGCAGCCAAAGACAACAAGGCCTTGGACACATCTCGATCGAGTTTTTTAAGCTTGCGGCTGGCCTTGTCCAAGGTCTCGCCGATTCGAATTCGCTGGACTTGTTGTTCATCGCCAGTACCGAGCACCAACGCGATCACACCATTTTTCTGTACCCGAAGCTCACGAGCAAGCTCGGTATCCAAGGCCTGATCTACATAGCTGACCTCAAACTTAGGGCCGTCCAACAGATCAAAATAGGTCCGAATCTCCTCTGTCACATCCAAGGTGTGAGGAAAAAACAACCACGCTTGAATGGGCTCATCGAGGTTTTCGATGGTGGCCAAGGTGATGTCACCAGGCGATGCCGTCTTGAAGTAACTGTGGTCCCACCGAATGTTATTGGCGGAAGCCAAATGGTTTAAAGGCACCAATAAGGCCAAGGCGAGCGCGAGACTTAAGCCCAAAAACCCAGCAGCGCTTACCCGAGATTCGGGCAACTTCACTGGGCTGGCCACCGCCACCCGATCGACGGTAATCAACGGAAGGGTACCGACCAAAAGCAGCAATGCTGTGAGGGCTTGTGCCACCACCTCGATGCGCCCAGAGGCCTCGGCGTTTACGCCAAGTCCACTCAACATGTCTAGCCCAAGAGCGGTGAGGACCATCAGTCCAGCCACCCCAACAGCCTGAGATCTCAGTCGCCAGCGCCTGGCAGCGACCGCACCCGGGTCCGACGGCCTCGACTTGATGCTGAGCACCAAGCCTGTGAGTACCAAAAGCCATCCGACAACACTGCTTTGGGTAAGTAAATCTTCAGGGCCGCCGCCCAAACGAATCAGCAACGCGACCAAGCCCATGCCCAAGAGATGACACAAAACAGCGGTGTTCATTTGAGCCTCCTGAGTTGAAGCGTTCGGGTGGCCATCAACAAAAAGCCAAAGCATAAGCTTGCATAAAAGAACAAGCTCTCCGTATTGAAGCGACCTTTCATAAAGGGCTGAAAGTGCCGGTCAAAGATGGCCGTGTATGAAAAGAAGGAACTCAAGGGCTCGTGTGTGACCTGCCCCATCAACCAACCCAGCAATAAAACCACCAACATGCCACAACCGATCACCGCTGCGAGCAACTGGTTTTTGGCCAAAGCCGAAGCATAAGTACCCACCGCGAGGGTGGCGGCGCCAAGGCTCAATAAGCCAGCATAGCCAACAAGAATCTGGCCGATGCTCACCTTCCCATGAACAAAAATAAGCGCGGGCATATAGGCGCTAAGCAGGGTCAGAATCGACAAAAACCCGAAAGCACCAAAAAACTTGCCCATGATGATCTCTACCGGGCGGATGGGGGCGGTTTGCAAGAGCACAAAGGTACCCGTCTGCCGCTCCTCAGCGATCAGGCGCATGGTGATCAGGATTCCCGCGATCATCGTGGTGCCCGCGGCCAGATAAAAGAAGTCACTCAACACTTCAGCCGAGTAGCGTTCTCTTTTTCCCAAAGCGAAAGCGTTGAACATCAGCCCGTCGATTAGCAAGACCATCGATAGGATGGTCCAGCCCCAGCTGGTGTCAAAATACGACCGCAGCTCTCGCCGCACAAGCAATGAAACCGTCTTCATGAGCCACCTTCAACGCGTGTCAGGTCGAGGAATATCTCCTCGAGTTCATCCCGAGAATCATTCACAGCCCTCACGCCCACCCCACCGTTGACCAAGGTGGAGACTAGCTGCTCCCGACAATCTGTTTTCATGATGACCCGCAGCCCAAAAACGCCATCGCGACTGCCTTGAACGGAGGCGACGGTCTTGACCTCGACCAAGGCCTCGAGCAATCGGGTGGCCTCGGAGGCATCTCCCCGCAGCATCAAGTCGATGACCCCGCCGGTATCAAAGCGGCCAGCCAGCTCAGCCTCAGTGCCTTGGGCGACCAACCGACCTTGGTTGAGCACCAAAATGCGGTCACAGGTTTGGGAAATCTCTGAGAGAATATGCGAGCTGACCAACACCGTGCTTTCGGTGCGAAGCCCGCGAATAACCTTACGCATTTCGACGATTTGAACAGGATCTAAGCCACTAATTGGCTCATCAAGAATCACGAGCTTAGGGCCGTGAACAATCGCACTCGCGATGCCAACCCGCTTTCTATAGCCGTGACTCAGCTCGTCGATCACCCTGCTTTGAACCTCGGTGAGATTCGTTTTATCCAAAACCTCGACCAAGCGTTCTTCAAGTATTGGCCCATCGACACCCCGAAGGTTGGCCACAAAGCGAAGAAACTCGATAACGGTCATCTCCATGTAAAGCGGCGGGTCCTCGGGCAAAAATCCGATGCGGGCACGGACATCGATGGGGTTGAGCGCCATGTCGACCCCATCGACGGTGACGCTTCCACCACAAGGCAAGAGCAAGCCGCCCAGCACCTTGAGTGTGGAGGTTTTTCCCGCGCCGTTAAGCCCTAAAAATCCGACCACTTCGTTGGCAGCGATCGAAAAGCTCACGGAATCTACTGCACACCGCGAGCCGTAATAGCGGCTAAGGCCCTTCACTTCGATCATGATGCTCATCTCCAGACAAATCGATGGCCCCCGGTGTATCGACGACACCCCGACCAGTCAACCTCAATCGGAGCCAGAGACCCCCTCTTGGGCCGCCAAGGTGTGGACCAAGCCGCGCACAGCCGACACACCTTTATCGATATGTCGCGCGGGCCTCACTGGGTTGTACCAGTCAAAGGGATTTTTAAAGGTGGATGGGCGCCAGGGGCTTAAACCCGACCGGCTCAGCTCGATCAAAAAGCTAAGGGTGCCGTACTCGCCATAAAGATGGTCAATCTCTGCGCCGTGGGCCCTAAAAAAGAAGCCCCAGCGCGACAACTGCCGCACTTTATATGCATGAGCGCCTTGGGCTTGAGACATGGTTGTCCCAAGGGCGTGAAAGGTCTTCCAATCGTCAGGACGGCTCCAGATCCCGGCCCATGGGGTGTACACAAAGCCCCCAAAAGCGTGCAAGCTGACCGCAACATCAAAGCGCTCTTTGGCGGCCAAACGGTCGAGGGCTTGGCTCTCTGGCTGAGACAAAGCCGCTTTGGTGGAGCGGTAATATGCAGGCAATAAAAACCGCCAGATGGCCTTGGCTTTCCGATTTACCGCAAAGTCACGATTGAGGTCCACATTGCGCGCGTTTCCACGGCGATAGCGCCGACGTCCAGCCATTTGATCTTGCTCAACTTTTTCTCGGCCATCGGGGTTTAACAGAGGCACCACGGTCACCTCGACACCGCGCGGGGTGAGGGTGGCGATGTCCATCAAAAGCGCGGTCGCAGCCTCCGTGGATATCCATTCCAAGGCGTGGATGCCGGCGAACACAAGCACTTTGGTGTGAATTTCGGTGCCCGGGGCCGAGATTCTAAAGCCCCAGATTGGGCGACGCTGAACGCTGTGTCCCAACACAAAAGGCCGAAGCACGCCAGGGCGACCGACAACCAGCGCTTTGATCTCCCGATGAAAACCGTCCACAGTCCGATATCCACCGACCGGTTCGCGGTGTTCCAGACCATCCACCCAGCGATAATACCGTCTGGCATTCAAGGCGTCTTGGTCTTGAAGCGGGCTAAACGCGAAGGCCTCGCCACACACAAGCACCAGGCCAATCAACAAAGACATCATGGTTTTTTAAACCCAGTCGTCACGGCACCGCTTGATTTTTGGACATCTTCATATACTTTAAGCTCTCCCACACCCGACAGCTGAGAGGACACCATGCGAACAGACTGGTACAAACCCGTCATGGCCGCCGCAGGAGCATCGCTTCGCCCGGAAACTTTCAACTTCGCCATCCGTAAAGGTGGCCCATTCTACATGCCCGTAGACCCTGTTGCCTATGTGCAAACCTTGCTCCCCGAGTTTCTCGACACTGACATGGCTTATCTACACGCCCGTGGCCTTGGCCTCGGCCTCGCCTACCGCCGGGCACTCGGAGAAAAAGTTGAGGTTCATGGCATGCCAAAGGGTGCGTGGTTTTCTGACCGTGAAGTGATCTTGACTGTGACTGGCCCCAGCGCGTTGGTCTCTTTTTTAGAGGCACAAATCATTTGGCTGCGCTTCCGGATTCAAGTCGCAACCTTGGCCAAGCTGACACCTGAACAGGTCGGAACCAGACTGTCCATCGCCACGATCGAGCGAGAAAAAGAGATCATTTTGGAGAGCTTGGAGGCTGCATCTGTCCGAAAACCGCCTGAGATCACTGTGGACACAGCGGGCTATTTTTCCCATATCAAGGCCCGCGCCCAGGGCTTAATCCAAGCTGTCGAAGACCCATCCCGGGTTTTCGAGGCGGGCATGCGCGCTGCAAGCTGTGCTGAACAACACCTGATCGCTGTCGAGGCCGCCGCCGCCGCTGGATTTATCGCCACATCCAATGTGGAGGCCGCCCAAGCATTGGGGCTTCACGCTGGCGGCACAACCGGCCACGAACACACCCAAAGACATGGCAGTGATTTGGCCGCATTTTTGGCCATTCGAGACCGAGTGGACGGCAATGTCACCTTTTTGCTCGACACCTACTCCACGCGTTTTTCGGGTATTCCAACGGCCTTGGCGGTGATGCTGCAAACCCCCGACCGGGTCTGCTCCATTCGTCTTGATTCGGAGAGCACCATGGAGGGCGACTATTTGCTCAGTGTTCACGCCATGCGCGAAAAGGGCGTTGCGGCACCGATCACCCTGGGAGGCGGCTTTGATTTGGAGCGCACCCAGGCCTTTGAGACCTTAAGAAACCAGATGGGATGGCCCGCTGAAAAACAGCGCTACATTTACGGTCAATACCTGGTCGACCCCCATGTGCCCTTGCCCACACGCGGCGAGGTGGGTGCGGTTTATAAGCTCAGTCAAACCGGTCACACACCGACCATGAAGTTCTCGGACAATACCGCGAAGAGCTCTGCACCTGGGGTGCCGGTCACTTGGCGGTTGATGTCACCGGGCCGAGCCGACCGCGGCAATCGCCCCATCGGCATCACAGGGCAACTCGGAGAGACACCGCCTGCCGACTACGCGGTCCTTACCGACGGACGCCCCATGCACACACCCCCCGCTATGTTGGCCGAAGCCACCCCCCAAAACAGCCCCCTCACCGCCGAGATGGTGGACCGGCTCGACCGGGCGCGTCTGGACCATGTCGCACGTGCGGCCAAAACCACCTTTTAGCGCAGGAGCACCCCATGCCAATCCTTGATGTGAACGCCCTGATCGATGAACGGGTGACCGCCATCTCCGATTACCACAGCGCCTGCGGAATTGAGCGCGCGGAGCTCGATCTGTCTGGTGGAGTCGACTCTGCGGTGATGGCCGGCTTGCTGGTGTTGGCCATCGGTCCCGGTGCAACCACCATGGTCTACTCAAGCATCAACAGCGGCTCAGAGACCCAAAGCCGCGCACAGGTTTTGGCCCAAGCCCTCGGTGTGTCTTTGGTCGTCCACGACTTGAGCGCCACCTATGAGGCGATGGTCAATGATATGCGCCAAAACTTGGTGGCCAGCGGTGTTGATGCAGCAGCACTCGATGCCCGCATCGCCGAAGACCCCACCATCTTGGGCTCGATTCGAAGCTGTTTACGGGCGCCGCTCGGTCGGGGCTATCTGCGCATGACGGGCAACGGGCTGCGGCATGGGACCGGCAACGAGTGCGAGGACCGATGGCTTCGCTTTTACCAAAAAGGCGGCGACGGCGAAGTGGACACCAACCCCATCGCGATGCTCTCCAAAGGCGAGGTTTTTCAGCTCGCTTTGAGGCTAGGCGAACGACTCAAGGCACAAAAAGCCTTCGCTGCCATCATCGCAGCGCCGCCAACCCCCGAGTTGTGGGGTACCGACACCGCACACACGGATGAGGATGAGATTGGGCGCTATTTAGGCCTAAGCGACTGCGGCCACACCTTTTATAGCTACATCAACCTCATCGATGGGCAATATGCGCGGGTGGGGCTCATCGAGCGGGTCGCACGCTTTGTCGACACCGAGGCGGGCGGGAATTTGTTCGACGATGGCCTCGACACCGCGGGCCTGAGTGCCATCAAACAAGCCGCAAAAGACAGTGAGCACTTTGCTGGGGTCACTGTGGCTGTGGTGGAAACCTTGCTGGCTGCCGCCCGTCGAACAGAGCGAGTCACCCGCCATAAGTACAATCCCAACTGCCCTACGCTCGGCGACCGCGGCCACCTTTTGGACCGCCAGATCATCACCGATATTTTACCTTCAATATAGCGGTACACCCACACGGCTTGCCACGCGCCGGTTATTCAAGGCGAATGTGGAAGATTCGTTTTCATGATGGAACCTTGGTCGTGGAAGGCGGCGATGTAGAACGCTTACCGCCGGGCTTTCAGATGGACGATCGCATCGGCCACCCACGGGGTCCGGCCGTTTTGTATCCCCAGGTCATCACCGCCGCGCGGGCCTTTCAGGTGCCCCATACAGACCAAGCCCAAAACTACAGTCATATCGACGGGCTCAAGCTTCATACCGAGCGTAGCCCTCGGCCGTACCAGCGCGAGGCGGTCGAGGCTTGGCAGGCGGCTGGTCGCCGGGGTGCTGTGCTATTGCCGACGGGGTCTGGCAAAACTTTTGTGGCCGAAATGGCCATCGTCGAGACTGGGCGCGCCACTTTGGTCATCGCACCCACCATCGATCTGGTGAGTCAATGGCATCGTGGATTGAGTGCAAGCTTTGATCGCCCCATCGGCATGCTCGGCGGCGGCGAACACCATGTCGAGGACATCACCGTGTCCACCTATGACTCAGCGGCGATTCATATGGGTCGTTATGGCGACCGCTTTGGCTTGGTTATCTTCGATGAAGTCCATCATTTGGGCGCTCATGGCTACCTCAACGCCGCGGCGTCGTGCATCGCGCCATACCGTTTGGGGCTCACGGCCACCTGGGATGAAGACCCAGAAAGAGAGGCCGCATTGCTCGAAGTGCTGGGCGGCATCGTTTACGAAAAGGGCATTACAGCGCTGTCAGGCGAATTTTTGGCCGATTACGAAACGGTCCGCATCCAGGTCGAATTGAGCGTTGAGGAGCAAGAAGCCTACGACCAGGCTCGGGGCTTGTTCAAAGCCTTTGTGGCCAGCAAACGCATCGCTTTGGGCGGGCCGAGGGGTTGGGCCACCTTTTTACGCCATGCGGCCCAATCCAAGGCGGGGCGTGCGGCCTTTCAGGCTTTTCAAGCCTCCCGAAAAATCGCCCACGGCACAAGTTCCAAGCTCGATATACTCTCCGACCTGCTCAAGAAAGAACATGGGCGTCGTACGATTGTGTTCACCCACGATAATGAGACAGCCTACAAGGTGAGCCAGCTGTTTTTGGTGCCCTGTATTAGCCATCAAACCGATATCAAAGAGCGCAGGGCTATCTTGGATGCCTTTGAGGACGGCAGCTTGCCGGTGATCGTCACCAGCCGGGTCCTCAACGAAGGGGTGGACATGCCCTCAGCGGAAGTGGCCGTGGTCCTCAGTGGCTCGGGGACCATTCGGGAACATGTACAGCGACTGGGCCGGATTCTTCGACCCGGCGAAGGAAAACAAGCGGTCTTATATGAAATTGTGGCCGCGAACACCTCAGAAATAAACACCAGCCAGCGCAGACGGAGACATGATGCTTACCGGTGATATGCTCAGAGTAAAAATCGTAAAAACATCGATTCAACCATCATTTATTAGCGTTGGAAGCAGCCGTAACAGCAGCCGATCCAAGACCCTTGTCGACCTGATGCATACCGCCCTCGAACAAGGGTGGACCCGGGGCGCTCTGAATGCCCAGGTCACCGCCATCTGCGGCCTCGACGTCGACCACAAGATCACCAAAGGCCTGGCCAAACTCCTGATGGACAAAGGAGAGTTTGAGACCCAATCGCCCATTCCGCCAAAAGATCTGCGGCTCACGGTGTTCAAAGCCGCCGCCAAAATGGGCCCCATCGCCCAGCCAAGTGACGACCCCAATATCATCTGTGCTGCCCATGTCCTCGCATCGGTGGCCAGCGAACTCAACACCACACCAAGCGCGGTATTCAACGGCCTTTATGCAGACCTAAAAGACCACCAAGTCCTGGCTCAAGCCAAAATCCCAAGCCCAGAAGCGCTGCTCGACCGCTACAACACCGCCCTGGTGCAATCTGTGCTGCTCAAAGCCAGCAACCTAAGCTTGACCCTGACACAGCCAGACCCCAAGTATGTACGCCAAATCATGCGGCATCTTAAATTTAGGCAGCTGATGTACAGAACCCGCTCAGAGGGGGTCTGTTTTCATATCGAAATCGATGGGCCCCAAAGTTTGCTCAAGCTTTCGTCTCGATACGGCATGCAATTGGCCAACTTTTTTCCGGCCATCTTGCTTCAACCCGGCGACTGGCACCTCAAGGCCGAAGTCTTGTGGGGTAAGAAACGAAAGTTCAAAAAAGTCCTCCAACTCGACTCAACCATGGGGCTTGTCGGCCACTATCGAGACACAGGAACATGGACATCACGCACAGAAGCCTGGTTTGCCGAGCGCTTTGAAAAACTGGATACAGGCTGGACCTTGGGGCCTGGTGAACCCGTCGACATGGGCAACCAAAGCCTGATTACCCCCGATTTAACCTTCCGAAAAGACGGCAAAGTGGCACACTTGGAAATCCTCGGGTTTTGGCGGGCCACTCACTTGGCCGAACGCCTAAAAAATACCCCAGACAACGTCATTTTAGCTGTCAGCTCCAAACTAAAAGGCGAGGCCGGAAAGCTCAGCAAGGCGATGGAGGCCAAAGTGATTCGCTTTGCCGAGGTCATTCCCCCAGCGAAAGTCTTGGCACGCCTTTCCGAATGCGCGCGCTGAGACGCTATACTCTCTCCCATGCTGACACTCTTCATGATGATGGTCTTGGGCTGCCAAGACTCAAGCCCGCCCCAAGTCGTCGTGGCCACGCCAAAACCACCCAAGGCCCAGGCAAAGAAAAAGCCCAAGCGGCGGCCGCGAAGTGCATCGAGTGACACCGGAAACCCCGAGGTGATGGACTTCATCGACGGGATTCACTACGCCCCCAAAAAACCGAGTGCCTTCGATGACATCGAGGTGATGGTCGATGTGGAGCGGGGCTCAGCATATGTCGATGTCGACATTCGCTGGGCGGTCAATGGCAAAACCTTGATCGCTGCCCGGTCCTCTATTTTGCCCAAACGCTACTTCAGCAAAGGTGACACCGTCACGGCCACAGTCTCCGTTAAAAAGGGTGGGAACACCCAGACTTTGGAGGCTAAAACCCTCACAATCGCCAACACACCCCCACGGATTCTCACAAACCCGAGCACCCTCTCTACCTTGGATGGCTTTCGCATCCGTGCCGAAGATCCCGATGGCGGGCGGGTGAGCTACCACCTCAAGGGCGGACCGACGGGCATGAGCTTAGGAAAGTCCACCGGTGTGATGCGCTACAAGCCCAACAAAGCCGCTGAAGGCGGGGCCTATGACATCGTGATCGTCGCACGAGACGAAGATGCTGCAGAGAGCGAGTGGCGGTTTTCGATCAACATCAGCCCCGGCTCACAAAGCAAAACAGCGAAAGATGCCCGGGCCAAAAAAAGGGCCGACTGGGAGGCAAAACAGCAAGGCGATTCGAAGGACTAACCGGGGCTTAAACCCGCCCGACTCATCAACTCCGCCACACTCACATCGGGTGGTCTGGTGCCATCCAAAACCAAGTCCGCCACCACTTTACTCGGCTGAACAAAACGATCGTGATTGGGTTTAACCGTGGCCTCAAATTGCGCGCGCACCCCTTGAGGGCTCCGGCCTCGCTCAGCCACATCGCGCGCGATCCGACGGTTCAGGCGCACTTCTTCAGGGGCCTCAACAAAAACAGAGAGGTCGGCCAAAGCCGCCAAACGGGCCTCTGCCAGCACCAAAATGCCCTCTACCACGATAATCGGACTGGGCTTGAGACCCTCGGCCTCTGGTGTACGCTTATGGGATGCAAAGTCATACACCGGCAGCAAAACCTCCCGGCCAGCCTTCAAGGCGACCACATCAGCGATCAACGCCACGGTGTCCAGGGCGTCTGGGTGGTCAAAATCGTAGCCCTTGGGGTCGGGGGCATCCAAATAGTACCGGTCATGGCTGATATGGGCCGCACCCGTCAGCTCGACAAACCGAGACACAATGGTGCTCTTTCCACTCGCACTTCCACCCGCGATGATGATAATCAAAGCGGATTCAGAACTCATCACTAAAACCCGTGATGCGGACCGTAGCATTTAAAGTCGCACCCGGCCGAAGCTCGACCACAGCAGCATCGAGATGGCCCTCAATGATGCCTGTGGACTCCACCACCAAGGTGTCGCGAACCCGAATCTTACCGATAATCCGCCCTGAAATGATGGCCCGCGCCACATCGAGTTCACCCTCGATGCGACCTGTGGTGCCCACCTCAAGTACATCCTCGGTGTACAGCCGACCCTCAAAGTGACCATCCACCCGAACGCGCCCCTCAAACGTGAGGTCGCCATCCCAATGGGTGCCAGGTCCCATGACCGTTAACGGTGGCTCCTCGCGTTTTGACTTCATGGTGCGGCCCTATGCTCGGTCGGTGCGCGCCAGCCAATCGACCAGGCGGGTAAGGTCTTCCTTGGAATGATAATCGATCACAATCCGACCTTTCTCACCCCGTGCATTGGACTCAATCTTGACCTTGGTGCCCAAGGTAGAGGTCAGCAAGGCTGTGGCGTGGCGATAGGCCGCTTTGACCGCGCGCGGCGAGTTGGAACCCTTGAGCATCTTGGCCACCAGCCGCTCAGCACCGCGAACGCTCAACTCCTTCTTTATGATTTCGCCCAAGGCCTTTCGGATTTTATTGTCATCGACCAAAGACAAGAGCGCTTTGGCATGGCCCGCAGAAATAGCGCCACCGCGAAGCTGAACAATTACAAATTCTGGCAACTTAAGCAAGCGAATAGCATTGGCGATCGTGGCCCGGTTTTTACCGACCCGCTTTGCGACCTGACCTTGAGTCAATCTGAAATCTTCGATCAGGCGTTGATAGGCCAAGGCCGTCTCGAGGGGGTCTAGATCTTCTCGCTGAATATTCTCCACCAAGGCCAACAACAGCTGACTGCGACTGTTGACTTGGTCGTGAACCCACACAGGGATTTCCTCTAAACCCGCCAACCCACTGGCCCGAAGACGGCGCTCGCCAGCGATGAGAATATAGCCACCGGCCTCAGAGGCACGCACCAACAACGGGGTGATGACCCCATGCTCGGATATCGACGAGGCCAAACTCTCCAACTCTGCGGCGTTAAAACGCATGCGGGGCTGCTCGGGGTTTGGGCGCACCTGGTCAAGCGGCACCATCCGAAGCGCACCACGCTCACCGGTCAAGGCGATCTTGGCTGGACGACCCGGGGACTCTAAAATATCGGATGGAATGAGCGCAGCCAAGCCGCGCCCCAAACGGGAACGGCTCATGATGCTTCCATTTTTAAGACATTATCGACAGCTGAAGTGGCGGAATCTGTCCCACCGTCTTCAGCTTCCATGCGCTGCAAAAACTCCAACGCAAGGTTTGTATAGGCGACTGCACCCCGACACAGGGGGTCATATGCGTGAACAGGCTTTCCAAAACTGGGGGCCTCGCCCAAGCGCACATTTCGAGGAATTTCAGTCTGATAAACCTCGTCACCAAAGACCTCACGAAGCTGATCGGCAACATCGCGACACAAACGGGTGCGGCGATCGACCATGGTGAGAACGATGCCTTCACGGCTGAGGTTTCGGTTGAGCCCACCCTTTTGGATTTGATTCATCGCGCGAAGCAGCTCTCCGAGCCCCTCCATCGCGTAATATTCCGCTTGCACAGGAATCAAAACCCCATCGGCGGCAGCCAAACCGTTGATGGTCAACATATTGAGTGCGGGTGGGCAGTCGATAATCACAAAGTCATATGGCCCAGCATGGGCGTCTAAGGCGCGCTTGAGCCGGTACTCTCGCCGGCTGGCCTCGACCAACTCAATCTCGAGACCAATCAAGTCTCGGGTAGCAGGCAACAAGTGCAAACCGTCGATGCAGGTGGGTACAACTGCCTCGGGCAAATCTCGGCAACCGAGCATGACGTCGGCCACACCCATGTGAACATCCGACTTGGGTACCGACAGACCACTCGACGCGTTGCCTTGTGGGTCGATATCAACCAGCAGAACCATTTTGTCCTCAAGAGCGAGGGCGGTGGCGAGGTTGACGGCGGTGGTGGTCTTACCGACCCCGCCTTTCTGATTTGAGATGGCGATGATGCGTGGCATGAGATCCATGGGGTGGGATGGTTTGGAGCCTTGGGGGTGTGCCACAGGACGTGGAACAGCGGGGAACACCCGTGTGATGTGCGAGGAGACCGCACCGGGTGAGGCCAATAATATCGAGAAACTCTTGACCACGCAAGCTTTCAGCACGCAGCAAGCCAAAAGCGTGGAACCCATGAGGAACACATCCGGGGAACCAATGTGGAACCAACGTGGAACCCATCAACACATCCAGGGAGCCAAAACGGTTATACATCCTGTCTTACACTGGGGACTCCATGTCTATTCAACACCGTCAGTTGCTGGCCCTAAGCCTCGCTTTCACCCTCGCCAGCTGTGCCAAAGCCCCAGCAGACACCGACGAGACCCCGTCGGGAGATGACACCGCGGTAGACACCGACGACACCGACGAC
>DBIS01000018.1:13164-26946 GCA_002296975.1 Deltaproteobacteria bacterium UBA796
GACACCGACGACACCGACGACCCTGGGGACGACACCGGAAATCCCGAGCCAGAACCCAGCGACTTTGAGTGGTCGGAGGGCCCCGAGCTACCCGACTGCACCCCCAGCACATCCAGTTCGTCCCTAGTGGCCCTCTCTGGCGTGCTGCTCACACCCGATGGCGCAACCGCCGGAATGGTCATCTACGACCAAGATTCAGGCGAAATCACCTGTGCTGGCGACTGCGACCCAAGCGGTGCATCTGTGGTGTGCACCGAAGGCTTGATCTCTCCTGGGCTGATCGATTCGCACAACCACATGCAATACAACGCGCTCGGCCCTTGGCAACACGATGCGCTCTTTTCGGACCGCTATGACTGGCGCTCTGACGGCGACTACTGGGATTACCGGACCGCCTACGACGCCATCGATGACCCATACAAATGCGAGATCATGAAATGGGCTGAATTGCGCAGCTTGGTCGCTGGCACCACATCGGTTGTCGGCTCGAGCGGGGGCAGTTGCATCAACCCACTGATTCGCAACCTCGACGAGGATTCCGCCGCCTCAGGCATCCCTGGCTACACGCTTTACTACTCCGCCTCCACCGTGACTGACCGCTTTGAAGAGGGCGACATCACCACCCCTGGTGGCTATTTCGACGCCGTAGAGAACCATGTTGGCGAAGGCGTAGACGGCGCTGTGACCGACGAGATCAGCCACATGATGAACATCGGGATGGAGGGGCCAGGGCAAATCTATGTTCACGCCACCGACGCCACCACAGCGCAGCTTGCGCGCATGGCCGATAAAGGCACCGCCATCGCGTGGTCGCCTCGGTCCAACTTAGACCTATACGCCGCCACCACCCCCGCAGACATCGCCCACAAGCTTGGCGTACCCCTATCTTTAGCCCCCGACTGGACTTGGTCTGGCTCGATGAGCCCCGCCCGCGAGTTGAGCTGCGTTGTCGATTATCTCGGCTCACGCCAAGCAGGCATCTCCGACATCACCATGTGGTCGTGGACAACATCCGAGGCCGCTAGGGTGCTCAACCTCGATGCGACTTTGGGGCGCTTGTCCCCTGGATTCAAGGCTGATATCAGCGTATTCTCGCATTCAAACCAGCCTTACCGCACCGTTATCGAGGCCGACCCAAAAGCTGTTCGCCTGGTAATCGTCGGCGGAAATGCCCTGTATGGAGAGAGCGATTTGGTCGAGGCAACCACTGCGATGCCCGAATGGTGTGAGACGATCGACGCCTGTGGGACCAGCAAAACCATCTGCGCCAAAGCCGGAAACTCAGGGGATGACGCGCAAACGGTCACCGATATATCGTCCATCTTGTCTTCGGCTTTGGGCGCTGTGACCATGCCCCCAGATTTAGCCTATGCCGGCGAGCTTTTCGGACTGTTTTCTTGTGAAGAGACACGCGAAAGCTGTGATGTCTCCATCCCGACCGATACCGATGTGGACGGCGATGGCATCGACGACACAAGTGATGTCTGCATGTGGGCCTACGATCCAAGCCAACGGGACTTCGATAACGATGGCCTGGGTGACGCATGCGATCCTTGCCCCCTCGCAGCCGACCAAACAGAATGTAGCCACACCCCTGGCGACATCGACGGTGACGGCATCGCGACTGCGGACGACAACTGCCCATGGCTGTCCAATATCGAGCAAGCCGATGGTGACGACGACGGCCATGGGGATGTTTGCGACCCTTGCCCAGACGAGGCCAACCCCGGTGATGCCGGCTGTACCTATACTGTGGCGGATATTCGGGACCCATCCAGCCCACTGCATCCACCTGAGGGCTCAGGGGTTACCGTGAGCGGCGTGGTGGTCACCGGTATCAAGAGTGGTTCGGGCTTGTATGTACAAGACCCGACTGCATCTGTGTACGGCGGAATCTTCATCTACGACAGCGGGAGCTTCTCCTCCGGAACCCTCGCTGTGGGCGATGTCCTGACCGTGAGCGGGGTCTACTCCGAATATTATGGACTCGCTCAAATCAGCGGTCCTGATATCACCGTCACCGGCTCTGCAGCAGTGCCCGCCCCCATCGATGTGAGTGACGCCTGCGCCATCGCCACAGATGGGTCGGCCTCTGAGTCACTCGAAAGCATGGTGGTGAGGGTGTCGAGTGTCACCGTCACCGACGCCAACCCCGACGCACCCGACGACTATCAAGAGTTCGAAGTCGCCTCCTGTTTGAGAGTAGACGACCAACTTTCCGAGGTCTTGGTCCCTCAACCCTCAGTCGGCAGCTTTTTCAGCCAGCTTTCCGGCGTGTTGACCTTTGGTTATGGTCACGCCAAGCTCTTGCCCAGAGGGGCTGACGACGTTGTGGAATAAGGCCCGATGGACTGAGGCGCCCTGGATTGTCGGGGTGCTTTTGGGCTTGGTTGGTCTGTGGTGGAGGGGGCACGCATTCGTCCCCACACCATACATCTCTGCCTACGACTGGATGGAGTACGTCCCCAGTGCCTGGATGGTCACTCACGGTGTGGATTTGGGGGGCTACGCCACCTGGCGAAACCCCCTTTACCCCGCCATCTTGGGTCATGTGGGCGAGGTCATCGGATACAACGAGGCCACCTGGCTACTATCAAGCATCGCGATGAGCCTGGTCGTTATCTCAGCAGGGCTGGGCGCCCGGGCCCTGGCAGGACCGTGGGCCGGCATGCTCGCTGCAGTCACTGTTCCCCTGATCAACCCATGGGCCGAGGCCAGCCGTTGGGCGACCTTGTACCCGATGTTGACCGCCGCCACAGGTGCTGCCCTCGCATTGGGCGCAGCCTTTGCGCGATGGGGTCATCCCTTAGCAGCCTTTGGCGCCGCCGCCGCCGCTGGGTTGGCCCTGGGCATCGACTTTCGGGGCATCGTACTCGTCTTGGCCGTGTTGGCCTTGATGGCCGTCCATCTCACCCAAAAACGCGACTTTCGCCCCGTGGGCATTGCCTTGGTGCTGATGGCGCTCGGCCCTTTGAGCAACAGCCTCTTGTCTGTCAGCAATCAAAAACAAACCGCCACAGCAGTGGGCACCCAGCGTGCCCTCGAGGTCAAACTCGCGGTCGAAAGCGGTGATATTGAACTGTCCCGCGCGTGCAGAGATGAGCCAACAGACCAGATATATCCCAGCTTATCCACCCTCAGACGACCGTGCGCTTGGGCATTTTTGGCGGACAATCTCGACCGATTTAAGGACCAAGCACCCTTTGGCGTGGGGGCCACCTTGTTTGCGTTGCCTCTGCTTTTGCTCGGCGGCGGGCGGGGATGGCGTGCCAGCTTGGCCGCTGTTTTGGTCTTTGGAGCCGGATTTGGTGCCATGGGCATCATGGCGGTGTGGGCGCGCCTAAATGTTCACCATTTTGTGCAGTTTGCCGTGCCGATAGCCATGGTGGTGCCGGTCGCCCTGGGCCGGCTGGTCCACACCCTCGCGTTTCCCAAACTTCGCTCTCCCCTCAAGGCCATCACTGCCGTCACCGCAGCCATTTATTTGCTCCTCGGGGGGCCTTGGGCCGGAAAACCCATCGACGATTTGGCCAAGGGCACCCAAAACCCAATGCTCGGAAAAATGCTGGGCGGGGTCGACATGCACTTTGATGCCAAAGCAGGCGATATCCTGCTCGACTGCTCCGGACACGGTGTAGAAGCTGCCCTATTGCCCCGCAGGCTCAACCCATCCACCCCCAACTTCAAGCCTTCAATCAACAACCCTCGGTGTCAGTCCTGGATCCAACAACCCCCATCCTCCACCGGTCGCGCGTGGTTGTTCACCCGCGAAGAGCCGGGTTTTTCTGAGCCACCTTCGCCCTCATGGGTCGTGGTCGAAGCCTGGGTTGATGGTCCAAGAAAAACTTGGTTGTGGATGCGAGTTGACAGCACCAAAAACCAGCCCTAGGTTCCTTTTATGGTTCAGGGTACCATCTCCATCATCATTCCCGCTCACAACGCGGCCGACACGCTGGTGCGCTGCTTGGGGGCGGTGACCCACCAGGACGATGAAGACTACGAAGTCATCGTCATCGACGACGGCTCCACCGACGCCACCGCCGCCATCATCGGCAAATTTGATGTGCTTGGACTCCGAAACGACGACCAACGGGGGCCTGCCATCAGCCGAAACCGAGGCGCTGACGCCGCCAAGGGCGCGTACCTGGTCTTCACCGACGCCGACTGCGTACCCCCCGTGCACTGGCTCAAGGACATCCGAAAATGGCTCGAGGTGGCACCGGTTGTCGCCGGAACCTACCTCCCAGCCCCCTGGCAAGGGCCTTTGGGACGATTCGCCAACCTCGACTGGTATCTGTACTGGTTTCGCTTCATCCCAGCCGAAACAGACTCATTTTCGATGGGCAATGTTGCGTTTCACCGAGATGTCTACTTTGACCGCGACCGCCTCGAAGAGCACTTTTTTCACCGCCTCGCCGCCGCCGAAGACACCATCGTCGCGATGACCATCGCCGAGCGGCACCGAATTTTGAGCACAAAGCAGTTGTGGGTACTGCATTGCCACCGTGAAAAGCTCTCCCAATATATCACCAAGCACATCACGACCGGCTACTCGCGAACCCTCTTGTCATTGGCCTTTCCCCAACGAAAAGTCTTCGCTGCCCGTGACATCCGCCTGAGTTTTGTCTTTTCTCAGCTGCTCTCGACCACCTTGCTCGCCTTCGCCGTACTCTCAGCCCCCTTCTTTGGCCCATGGCCCATCCTCTGGGCCATCGCATTTTACACCCTGACACAAGCCTCTTCGTTGATGGTCATCGCCAGAGCCGAGCCCTCCATCCGTTTTGTCGCCATGAGCTACGGGTTGTTTTTTGTCCGAAACCTCGCCTGGATCGCAGGGATGGCCAAAGCGCTCTTTTATGTGGCCCAAGCCCCACCCGAGCTTGAAGCTGCCGCCCGATGGCGAGCACACCGCGACCATGACCGGGGCGAAAGTATTATAGCGCCGCAGACTGAGAATTCGACACCGGATAAAAACCTTGAGGTGTTCACCGACTCGGTGCATTAAAGGGCCGCAGGAGGCTTCCATGCTCAACGATGACGCACCCAACAGCGCCCTTCGCATCAAGAAAAGTCACGCCACTATTGCCATAATAAGCGCAATGTTGGTGGCCGTGATCGGCGGATGGGCGGGCCACGAGATGTTCACAGAACCCGTTGTGATCATGCCTGCGCCAGAGGTGATCAAAGAAGCGCTGACCGAAGCCGAGCTGCGCATGCTCGCCGAAGACCTGATCGCCTCTGAAACACTTCGGGCGCAAGATGCCATCTCCAGGGTCGCTACCCTCCAAGAGGCCCTCACGGCGAAAGAGTCTGAACTCAATGAACTCAAAGGGGCCAAGACAAAGAGCGCCAAAGCCAAAGGCCGCCTCAATGATGAGATCGCCTTTTTGCGCATCCAGCTTGCAAGCGCAGAAGACCAGCGAGACTCCCTTCGCGTGGAACTCAAACAGGCCATTAAAGCGCTCGACTTCCAGGTGGTCCAGAGCAAGAAATTCAAGCGCAAGGCCAAGCGCTACAAGATGGAATCCACCACCAATTTATGGAGCGCATTTTTGGCCAACGCCAAAGTAAATATCTGCAATCGCGGCACCAAAAAACGCCACGAAAGATGCAACAGTGCAGTCAGCGAGGCCCTGGCCAACCAAATGCGCGCTCGATTTATGGTTTGCGTGGACACCTATCAATCTGTGCCGGTCCTCAAGCAAGCGCGCAAGGGCGACACCATGCCTCGATATGCTCAAAAGCTAAGCCAGGACAACAAATTCACCAAGAAGGGTTGGTATGTCCTCTTTTGTGACCCGACCCTTCCAGAGGCTCCCGACGACGATCTTCAAGGCGACGATGTTCCCACCTGGAAATCCACCTATGAAGTGGATGGGGACGGCAACACCGTGCCAAGCCATGGGCGCGACAAAACCTTGTCCGACGAAGAAGAGTTGAATTTAGACGAGCTCGACTTGGACTTCGAATAGCCTAAACGCTTAATTCTCTGGTTCTTCAGGTGCGAACGAAGACCGTTTGGGTACGATGGCCCACGCGCACCGGATATTGTGTGGTCTTGCGCAAAGTCCAGCCGGCCATCGGCGGGGGTGGGTCGCCGCTCAACAACACAGCACGGCCACCGGGTGACAACAACCTCGCCGCGTCGACAAGGTAGTCCGCAGGGGGGCGATATGCTCGGCTAATCACCCCATCAAAGCCCGAGTCTACATCTTCTGTCCGGCCGTGAACCACTGCAAGGTTGCTCAAACCTGTGGCCATCACGACCTGCTTTAAAAATCCCGCCCGCTTGAGCCGACTTTCAATCAACACCACGTGCGCGTTTGGGTATCGGGCCGCCAAAGCCACCCCGGGAAATCCTGCTCCAGAGCCTAAATCTGCCCATCGGCCTGTGGCATCAAGCCCTTCGACTGAACCTGCAGCATCCACAAAGTGGTCATAAACAGGCCCTGGCCCCACCAGGTTCATCACCTTGCGCCATTTCTCCAAGAGCGCGAGATGCTTCTTCTCTGCTTCGGTCCAGATCATCCAGCCCTCCGGCGCGCGAGCAGCACTGCCAACATATCGATCGCTGCTGGGGTGACGCCTGGCAAACGTGAGGCCGCCCCCAAAGTTTCAGGGCGGGCATCCCGCAGACGCTCCGCCACCTCATTGGAGATACCCGGCGCATCAAAGCTCATATCCACAGGAATGAGAACCGCCGCCATCTTTCGGGTACGGGCCGCCCGAGCCGCCTCTCGGGCCAGATAGCCAGAATATTTTATATCGGTCTCCACCTGAATCGCCGTGATCCGGTCGAGTTCGGGTACACCATCGACGAGAGCGCCGAGGGCCGACCATTCAAGCTCCGGGCGCCGCAGTAATTCCGATACGCTCACCGGCTTGCGAGGCACAACAAAACCGGCAGCCTCAAAACGGGCTGTGGTCTTGGCGTTTGGGCGCACCTGGGTGGCCTCACACCAAGCCATCGCCGTTTCAATATCGGCGAGCTTCGTCTCAAAACACGCCCAATCTTTATCGGAGACCAAACCCAAAGACCGCCCAAGAGGCATCAGCCGGCGGTCCGCATTGTCTTCGCGCAATAAAAGGCGATGCTCTGCCCGGCTCGAAAACATCCGGTAAGGCTCGCCGCCCACACCGCGGGTGACCAAATCATCGATCAACACACCGATATAGCCCTGATCTCTTCCCAAAATCATGGGCTTTGATCGGGCGGCAGACACCCCCGCCACCAAGCCTTGGGCCGCGGCCTCTTCATAGCCGCTCGTGCCGTTGACTTGCCCAGCCAAATACAGGCCAGGGATCGCCTTATGCTGCAAACCGTGGTCTAAATCTCGCGGGTCAGCGAAGTCATATTCGACCGCATAGCCAAGCTGCAAAATCTCAGCCTTCTCGAGCCCCTCAATGGTGCGCACCATCGCCAATTGCACATCGGCAGGCAAGCTGGTCGACAGGCCGTTGACGTAAACCTTGTCCGTAGCCAGCCCCTCTGGCTCTAAAAACAGCTGGTGGCGGTCGCGGTCAGCAAAGCGGGTGATCTTATCTTCTATGCTTGGGCAATACCTTGGTCCCCGGCCTTCGATTTGTCCGCTAAACAGCGGTGACCGGTGAAGGCTATCGCGGATCAATCGGTGAGTTTTCGCGTTGGTATAGGCGATATGGCAGTCGATCGTGGGCAGCCGCTTGGTGGGCGGGCTGAACGAAAAATGGCCCTCGGGCAAAGTTTCGACCTGTGCTTGAACACGGTCCCAATCAATGGTCCGACCGTCTAACCGGGGGGTTGTGCCTGTTTTGAGACGCCCCAAGCGCAACCCCAATCCACTCAGTCGGGTCGCGAGCCGGCCCGCAGAGGCCTCTCCCGCACGGCCTCCAGCGGTCTGGTCGTCGCCACAGTGCATCACTGCCGACAAAAATGTGCCCGTGCTCAAAATCACGGCGCGCGTGGACACCTGCTCCCCGTTTCCAAGCTCTACGCCGACCACGCGATGGCCATCGACTTTCAAGTCGACAACTTCGCCTTCGATGACGGTCAAACGAGGGGCCGCCTCGATCACCGCCCGCATTTCGATGGGGTAGCGATCGATATCGACCTGGGCGCGGCTGGCTTGAACCGCGAGGCCTTTTCGGGTGTTGAGGCGCCGAAACTGAATGGTCGCGGCATCGGCCACCCTGCCCATCGCACCGCCCAGCGCATCGAGTTCGCGGACAAGACATCCCTTGGCCAGCCCGCCGACCGCCGGGTTGCAAGACAAGCGCCCGATGTGATCTGCCGACATGGTGACCATCCCGACCGTGCAGCCCAAGCGACTCGCAGCGAGAGCGGCTTCGCAACCCGCATGGCCACCCCCCACAACAATGATTTCGAAAGACCGCGCCACCGTCCACCTCTTTGACGCCCTGCTAACCTGATTTGCTGTCTTAGAGGGTAGGATGACCCATGCGTTCCCGTCTGTCCCTACTGCTGCTGATTGGCCTATTTGTTCCCTTCGCCAACAAACCCGTGCACATCGACGACGCCAACTTCTTAGCCCTGGCCAAAAATGCCGCGCTTAACCCCTGGGCGCCTCACGATTTTTTGATCAATTGGTCTGGGGTGACACAGCCGGCCTTTAGCGTCTTATCGAACCCACCAGGCATCGGCCTTTGGCTCGCACCAGTCTCCCATCTCGCCCCCCTGTGGATGCACCTGTGGATGCTCCCCTGGCTTTGTCTTGCGGCTTGGGGCGCATCGCGACTGGGCAAGCGCATCGCGAATAAGCCCGCCGCAGCCGTCATCTTGATCGCCGGGGCACCCATCGCCATGATCGCCACTGCCGCCCTCACCCCAGATTTGCCTTTGTTGGCCTTAAGTTTGGCCGGCATGGCGGGGCTTATCGACGATGACCGCCCATTCGAGGCCCGGTGGGTTGGAGCACTCATGCTCGGCTTTACAGTATGGTTTCGATACAGCGGAATCGCCTTGCTTCCCTTGGTGGTCTTGTGGCCGCTGATGCACGCCAAACCCAAAGCCGCCCTGCGCCTTGGACTCGTGGCGCTCAGCCCCTTGGTCGCCTTGATGATTTATGATCTGATGGCCTACGAAACCGTGCACCTGCTCTCCATGATCGGTTTTCAATCCACGGCCAACACACCCCTGTCCATCATGCACAAAGCGGTGGCGACCTTGTGTGCGCTGGGCGGCGTGGCCGTCTTACCCATTGTCGGTATCGCGAGGCCCAAATCCTTTGTGGTGGGTGGACTTGTTGGCGCCGCCGTGGGCCTGTCGGCCGCAACAACTTTGGGTCAGAGCGGAACACCTTTGATGGCCACGGTCTTATTTTCTATTGCTGGCGGAGCAGCTTTGGGGGGCGCGGCCAAGATTGAAGACACCACAGACGCCCTTCTGTGGGCATGGCTGGGATCGGGCTTGATCTTTTTATTGACCCTGCGGTTTTCAGCCTCGCGATACCTGATCCCCTTTTTCGCGCCTGCTATTTTACTCAGCTTAAAGCGTGCCAGCCGGCCGCAAATCGTCATCGCGGTGCTCGCGACCGTTGGGGTGGGCCTCGGGGTGTCGATGGACGACCTCGATCTCGCAGAAGTTCAGCGTGATGCCGCCCTGCGCGCTGCAGCCACCGGAAAGGGCCGAATAGGAGGACATTGGGGATTTCAACATCACCTTCTCCAGGCCGGGTGGATCGATATCGAGGAAGATGAGCGACTGCCCAAAGGGGTATGGGTCGCAATGTCTGCCCAAGCCTGGCCCCAGCAACCCGCCAACACATGCTGGGATTATATGGAGATCCGGCCCATAAAAGATCCTCGGCCCGGCATTCGGGTGATGAGTGCCGCTGGGGGTGCCAACTTGCACGGCCACATGCTGGCTGGCTCACCACCAATACCGGTTTTCGCGCCGTGGACTTTCGCCTCCGATCCCATGGACCATCTCACGATGCGTCGGACATGTCCCTGATCGCGAGCTGAATGCGCCAAGCGCGGCGAATTTCCCACCCGCAGCCAAACACACAGGCCAAATCAGCGAGGGCCAACCAAGCCAAGCCTCGCGCCCCCAAAATGGGCACCAGCAAAATGCTCATGACCATGCTCACCAACAACCAAGTCATGGCCAAAACTAGGGCCGGTCTCACCACGCGCTTCTTCATGCACTGAGTATACCGAAGCCAGTTAGAGTACGGCGGTGAAAGCCTATCCCGCCGCCATCCGCTCTGTCCTCGTCCGCACCGATGGCGACGGCCAACGTGTCGATGTCTACCTCGCCCACCGCTTTCCGCGATTTTCCAGAAGTCAGATTAAGCGGATGATTAAGTTGGGCGAAATCCTTCGGCCTACCGGGGCCGTCAAGCCTTCCTCCACTTTGATGGCCGGGGAAGAACTCTGGATAAACTCACCTGAGTTGGCCCCACCTGGCCCCCCGCCGCCCTTGCCAACGGTGATCCACGAAGATGAGCGGCTGTTGGTGGTGTCCAAGCCATCTGGAATGCTCGCTCATCCCGCTGGCCTGACTTTCACCTATGGCTTGGTCGGCATCGCACGCGCCGCCCGCCCCGATCATGTGGTCGACTTGGCCCACAGGCTCGACCGAGAGACCAGCGGAATCAATGTGTTGACCAAAGACAAAGCCGCCAATGGTTTTTTAAAGGCTGCCTTTCGCGAAAAGACCCCTCAAAAGCTGTATAAGGCCATCGTTCTCGGCAGCCCAGACTTTGAAGAGACCACCATCGAAGGCCCAATTGGCCATGCGATCGGGTCATCCATTCGCATCCGACGTGGGGTCAACCCGGAGGGTTTAGCCGCCGCCACGGTTGTACGGGTGTTGCGCCGGATGGGAGATTTGACTTTGGTGAGCGCACAGCCACGCTCCGGCAGAACCCACCAAATAAGGGTGCACCTTGAGGCCTTGGGTCTACCCATCCTCGGCGATAAAATGTATGGTCAACCCGACGAAGTTTTCTTACATTACTTGGACCACGGCGAGGGCGAAATGATCCGCAAAGCAACAGGGTTTCCACGACATGCTCTACATGCTTCGCAGTTAATTATTCCCCATCCTGATGGCGGAGAGATCACCCTTGAGGCACCTTTATATGAGGATATGCAAGCCATCCTCGACGGCGGCCGTCCAACCTGGCCGCCATCCTCTCTTGCGGAGCACCCATGATATCTTTGACCGTCGCTTTTTTACTCAGCACTGTTGCCTTCGCCCAAGCCCCGAAACCCGCAGATGTCGGCGCTGAGCCACCCGCCACGCCCGAGCCACCGCCTGTAGAGCGGCTGGCCCCGGCTCCACCGAGCTTGGGGCAGTTGACCGTTGAGCGTTTGATGGCCCTTCGTACCTACAAAGCCCAGCGGCTTCAAGTGCGGGCCGAAACCGAGTACCGAGGAAGCTCCGTCTCGAGCTTCACATCGATGTCCTACGGCCACCCTCATGGCTTGGGCACAGGGGTCGTGGTCTCCGAAAATATTTCCACATTTAGAACATGGGGCGTCTACCGGGGCCCACAACGGCTCTCGACACCGGATTTCTTGCATATCACAGGAGCCACTGCCCGCCGGGACGCCCTCGTCACCGACATCAGAGAGCTTCGCGCCAAATCGACGACTTGGTACGCCAGTGCCGGCGTGGGCGTAGTGGGGGTGATCGCGGGCTTGGTCGGTATGTCCACCGCCAAAGACCTGAGCACTTACCGGGCCTACAATATGGTGTCTTTAGGCGGTACCATGATGACGATCACAGGCCTATTTGGTGCGAGCTTTCCTTCTGCGAAAGCACAACGCCTGTACAAATACCCCGGCACCACAATGAGCTCTGACGAGGCCAATGATCTCGCTCATGGAGCAAATGAGACCCTGCGTCAGTCTTTGGAGATCGCGCCGACCGAGGCCTGGCTTTTGGACTTGGGCGCCACAGACTGAGCTACCAGGGGCGAATATCGGAGCCTTCTAGTTTCAAGCTCAGCCATTCCATACAGCTTCGGTACAAGACTTCACTGC
Source organism: Deltaproteobacteria bacterium UBA796 (assembly GCA_002296975.1). Classification (GTDB taxonomy): domain Bacteria; phylum Myxococcota_A; class UBA796; order UBA796; family UBA796; genus UBA796. The sequence goes on from DBIS01000018.1 coordinate 25,156, forward strand.
GTTCTCGATAGACATCTTCAATGCTCAATCGACGCTCTCTCCGTTGAATCCGAAGCCACTCTAAGGTCAACCGAGCTTGAATCGAGGCAGTGTCGGGCCGGCGAATCAAAGGGATACTCGCGGCCAAAAACAGTCCGTCCTCAGCGGCGACCACCCGTCCGATTACCGCCGGTACATCCGGCACCCCACGAATGGGTCCTTCGGGTAAAAAGCGATGCCCGAGGGGCAACATCGGGTGGAGACGATCACCCTCGACCGCCCACAACATCGGCGGGGTTTTGGCCATCACCCTCAAGCTTGATCGGATGTGAGTGTGTGGGCGCGGCTTAAACTTGATGACCCTAGACCACGGCGGCACACCGGGGTCGACCTCTGGCACAAAGGCCATGACGGCCCCGACCTGAACAGACACCCACTCGGGCTTCGGCTCATCGGAGAATGGACCCAAAATACGATCAGGCCCCACCATCCCGATTTGGGGCAGCTGGTTTTCTGCAATATCGGCCAAAAAACTGTCATCGATATGGGTGGTAACGGTGCCTGGTGGCCGGCCATCATGCCTAATTGGGCCGCCAATTAGCAAGGGCTTGAGCAGGGGATCGATGGCAGAGAAGGCCTTTGAGCCATCCAAAATACACCGGTACACCCGCTCAAACTCAAGATCGAGGGCGGTGTATTCTTTTTGGTTTAAAAGCTCAGATAGGCCCACCCGCTCGGCATGGCGCAAATAATCTGCGTAATCTCCAGGCCAAATCAGCGCCTCATCCCCAGCATAAGGGTCACATGGTGCGATCAGGTGGGGGAGTGAGGTGTCTTGAGCGCGGGTGCGCCCCACGATGCTGCGAACCGTCTTCATAAAATCGAGGCCTCGTGATGAAGTCGGCGGATACGGTCGCGGAAACCTTCGGGCTCAAGCACGGTGACATTCGGTCCAAAACCCAACACCCAGGCTTCGAGCTCGGGGCTTAAACCCACCCGCAAGCTCACTTGGATGCCGCCCCCTGCTTGGGCTTGCACCTGTTGGGAGTGATGCCAGATGCGTTCGCGTACATAGGGGGCGACACTCCGTGAAAACTGAAGACAGATGTCCACGACCTCGCCGCCGATGATCCCAAAGCAGTCTTTCACCATCGCACCCGGATCAAAATCGTCCGGATAGTCGAAGGATTCACCCCGGGTGCGCGAAAAGGCACGAAAGCGATCGATCGCGAAAGTTTTGACCCGGTTTACTTCGGTATCGAGGGCGAATAAATACAGGCCTTGGCGCCAGTGGGCGAGGGTATAAGGATGAAGCCGATAGGTGCGAATCGGGCCGCCAACACGGGCATACAGGGCCTCTACAGGGTTTTGCCTTAACAGCGCCGTGAGCACATCATCGAGTACGTCTCCATCGCGGGTGTGGTCTTTCGCATGTTCTGGCACGGCCATAAACTTGCGATCGAGGTGCTCGACTAGACCGGCGTGGCTGGCCTCGCTTCCCCCCGACCATGCGCTGATCCGCTCGAGAGCATCGTCCATATCCTCGGCAAATCCGGTGCCTTTCAGAAAGTCGAATAATGACCGACCAAAGTGTAAACTCACCAGCTCGAGCAAGGATAACTGTACGCCTTTCCGGCCGTATGAAGCTGCGAGGGTGAGCACCCGGTCTGAGCCCCGGCCATCATCGAGTACCGGAACGCCAACCTCACGCAGGTCTGACAAATACCGCCGGAGGGTGCGCTCATCCAAATCATAATCTTCGATCGCAGTGCCAGCTGAGACACCGCCAGCCTCGGCCATCCGACTCAAGAG
>DBIS01000243.1 GCA_002296975.1 Deltaproteobacteria bacterium UBA796
ATAGCACCACATCACTCAAACTTAAGCTTGGAATTTTTTCTTGAGTCCCATCTTCGTTGAGCTGTGAAATCTGGTCCCGAGCCGCTTGGTCCAGGTGCCGCATCTCCAAAAGTGGGTTGTCGGGTGATTCGAGTACCGCTGCCGCCAGCCCCATTAAAACGGCATTCTTCAAGTACCCACCACAAAGTTCATAGCGACGAGAGAGACAGGAGAAATCAACATCCGGGGCGAGCTTTGCCGTGTCGGGAATCAAACCTCGCCAGATGGCCTCGCGTTGAGCCCGGCCGGGCGCTTGGAATGCCACTCGAACCAACACACGTCGAGCCAGCGCCTCGTCGAGTTTTTCGGGGAGATTGGTGGCCAAAACCGCCACGCCATCAAAGCGTTCTAGTTCGGTGAGCAACAAGGTCATCAATGCGTTTCCATGGCGCCGACTGCCCATCAACAGCTCACACTCATCGAAGAACAACAGGGCATCCCGCAAGCGGGCCTCGCGAAACAGTCCGGGTAAAAACCGTTCCGATTCCCGGTGCTCGATGAATGTGGGAACATCCACATTGAGGATCTTCTTGCCGAGGTGAGCGGCGATGGCGTGGGCGGTCATCGTCTTGCCCGTGCCTGGCGGTCCGTGAAACAGCATCAGTGCACCGGTGCCGTATTGAATGCGTGCTTCAAAACCCCATTCTTTGCGAATCTCAAGATAGCGATCGTGGTGGTCCACAACGGAGAGGATTCTCGATTTGTCATGGGGGTCTAAGACCACATCGCTCAACACTGCGCAGGGGTCTTCAAAGGAAGAAAACTCCTCCAACTCATGGTCGAGCTCGGCCCGGCCAAGCAGGTGCGAAAACATGCGGGGTACCAGTGCTACTTCGGCGGCCCACAAGTCCTGAGCTGAGCGATATCGGCCATCCAAGCTGACCGATAGGATGTCATCGGCCCGCAATGGGGCTGTGGCTGCGAAAATCTGCCGCTGAATAATCCGTTCGCGCATTTAGAGCTCCGCAAACTCAAAGGCCACGTGTACCGTGAGATCGGTGCCGTAGCCTTCACCCGAAATCTCGCCGTACAGCTGTTCGAAGCTTCGTGAGAAACAAGGCGCCATCGCCAGCAGAATCAGCATGCGTTCCAAGGCACCCAGGTCGTGATTCTCGACCACTTGGTCGAGAGCCAATGTGAAGGCTCCGCTGGTGCGGTGAACCCGTAAACGCTCATCGAGATGGTCCCTCAGTCGTTCTTCATGGGCGATGCGCTTCTCGAGTTGTTGGGCCATCCGCCTTGGAGAGTCGTCGTCCATATCGAAACGAGGCCGACGCCGAGAGCGACCTTTTTTTTCTTTCTCTTCTTCCTGGATTTCATGCTGGAGGGCGAGCCGCTCGGAGCGGGCTTCCACCCAGCGCAGTTCTTCTTGCGCGTACTCGAGGTCGTCGGAAAATGGCAGGGCCAACTGTTGTTGGGGGGTGGGAATCTTGGTGTTTGATTGCGTCATGTCAATCTCCTTGGTGTTCATTGGGTGACCAGCACATCGCCCCATGGGGCTTTGGCGTGTCGGCTAGGGGTGAGCCACAGCACCGGAAATTGTGGCGGCTTTTCTGGAAAACGAGATGCGAGATCGGTGATGCCCACGAAAAGTGCTGGCCTCAGACCACTGTTGGCGATCCAGTCAAAGACCGGACGGTGATTGGTGCCACCGCCGCCGGGGAGCTTGCCCCGCTGCAGATAGGACCGAAGCGCGTGGGGTTTCACCACATCGTGAATGACTGAATCACAAACGATGAGGGTCGTGTCGGGGGCGAGTTCAGCCAATCGGTCGAGCTGTGCCATAAAGCGGCCCAGGGTCCGGGTGTCCATGCTGCCCGAAGTGTCGATGGCCACCACTAGGTTTCCGGGCTCCTCTCGCTGGACGCTGGGGGCAATAAATCCGTGGGCCAACCACCGCCGATTGGGGCGGCGGATATCCCATTCTTCGCCGCCAAATTGATGCCCAAGCCGCTGGGCGAGGATGGTCTCCCAATGAACTGGCTCTCCCTCGATGCGCTTGATGACACGCACAACTTCGCCGGGGATATTGCCACGCTTTTTGCCGCTAGACCACGCTTGGACCGCATCCTCTATCGCCTCAGTGACCCGTTCATAGTCCTGTTCAGAGAGCGCAAAAGGAAGGTGGATGTCGACACCACCGCCGTGGTGCTGAACGCCCTCGATGGTGGTTTCCCCTGTTCCCTCGCCGTTGTGCAAACGGATTGTAATGGTGGTGCCAGGCTCCACCAGTTCCCGGGCCAAGCGTTCATAGATGACCTCGGCCACGTGTCCGCGAAAGCGGCAATCAAGGAGGACATTCACCACACCCAATTGGGGGTACTCGCCATTGGGTGGGCCATACAGCGGCCCTCCAGACCACGGGTGACGGATGTCCATGATCATGCGGTTGATGGCGTAGTCGGTTGCACAGTTCCATAGGTGCAGGTCTCGCCCGTTCCGGCGTGCGCCGCTCAACATCAAGATGTGGCCCAGTTCATGTATCACGACAAAACCCAGCTGTGCATGACTCAAGTGCTGGGTGTGGACCGGGTTGAGCCAGATTTCCCGAACGCAATCGGTGGCCCCAAATGTAGGTAGGGTGGCCGTAAACCGGATGCGCACCGACATCAGCAAGGACCCCCAAAAGGGGTGCAGCTCTAGCAGCTGAAACCGAATGCTTTGCAGCCGCTTCCACTCGGCGTCGCACAAGTCCTTGATGGCAGGTGACTGTTTCATGCGTACATTCCGGCGTGTAGGCCCACGAGCTCACTGGCCAAGTTCCGAAACGCTGGCAGTGCCTTCAACTTCTTCATCACGAACAGGTTGGTCTTGAGTTGAACCAAGAGCAGCATCGCGTACTCTCGATCCAGCCCAGGGCTTCGCATAAAAGAGACCAGGTGGGGCAAGTGCTCATCGGTGACCGGGCCTTCATTTTGGACCCAAGCACCAATGGCCGAGACCGCCGCGTGCATAAATGATGGCTCTCGGCTGCGTCCTTTGGTGAAGTCGATCTTTTGCTTTCCGGTGAGGATCTTTTCTGGGCGTACCCGCTTGTACAGCTTCTGAAAGCCAGCAAAAGCTTTTGCTGCTGGTCGGCCCACGCATGCTTCGAGCACATCGGCGTGATGGGCCTCATCGACTTCATCCAGCAACCGGCTGGCCATCTCCCATGTGCGTGGACTGGGAAAGATGGTCTCATCAGGTGCCCGTTTGTACAGTGCATCTTCTCCGTGTCGGCCGATGAAGGCCCGCAATTCCGGGCGCACATGTTCTTGCTCGGCCCACTTGAGCCAGGCCCCCACATCCGCCCGCAGACGAAAATGTGCAAAGCGATTGGCCAAGGCCGAAGAAAGTGGGGTGGTCAGGGCATTGTCTTCGGCCAGGTTTCCAGCTGCCAACACCACGGTGTCCGGATGAAACTGAAATGGTCCCAAGCGGCGCTCAAGCACCATCTGGTAGGCGACCGCCTGATGAAGTCGACTCACCGCCGCATTCACCTCATCCAAAAACAGAAAGCCCGGACGCGCCACCAGGTCTTTTACCCAAGCCGGTGGAAGCAAGGTCAAACACTCCCGGTCTTGGTCTGGAAAATACACTCCCGCCAGATCCGCAGGCTCTTGTTGGGCCAAGCGAATGTCGATCAAAGGCAGGCCAAAATCTTTGGCCAAAGCTGCAGCCAAGGCCGACTTTCCCACACCGGGATGGCCCAACACCAACACCGACACACCTGCCCGCAAAGCGCCTGGCAGAATGGTCTTCAACTCTTCATAACTGTGGCCCTTATCGGGGCTTAAATAACGAGAACGCGGCATGGTGATCCCTCCTTAGAGCAATGCGTCGAGCAGTTGGCAGCGAAGGTCTTCCCACTTCAGGGCCGATGCGATGGCGTGTTTGCAAAAGCCCCCAGCAGAGGCCGCTCCACCGGAAGGCTTCATGTCGGGACAAGAGCAGGTGGGTCGCTTGGACCAGTCGGTGTAAAACTTCAGTTCGTAGGTCTTGCGCCCCCCCGTGATCGCCACAAGGCACACCGGATTGTTCTCGGAAGTGTCGTCGGTTCGGGTGAGTTTGTACTTCTTGAGCACGGTGTCGGCGGCCCGCAGGAAACGCAGGTCACGGGCTTGAATGTCGATGTCGATAGCAATGGTTTTGGCCATGTCTCTTCTCCTTTTGGCGGCACAACCCC
>DBIS01000051.1 GCA_002296975.1 Deltaproteobacteria bacterium UBA796
GGTGGTGTCTTCTCACGAGGCACAAATTGTGCGACAAGGTACCGGCGATCAGTCCGCCTTGGCTTTGGGAAGTTTGGTCGGTGTGGGTGATGTGGTAAGCACGGGTAATGGCGGAGCAGCAGCACTGCAGTATGGCAATGGGGCCCAGTTGATGATGGCGGAGTTTACCGCTTTAAAGGTGCTTGAGGCCAACGCATTGGGCGTTCATGTGGAGCTGGACCAAGGGGTGGTCACGGCGCGAATACGGGCAGGTGCACCGCCCTTGAATATCTCCAACCGCGGCCGGTTTATCGGGGCGACCGATGCCGACTTCTCAGTCATGGTGGCGCGAGGAGGCGGGTTGTCGACGGGTGCAACACGCGGGGAATTGACCGTGAAGGGCTTTGGCGCTCACACATCCCTGTCGTCCGGATCAGCGCTTCATACAGGTAAACGGGGGCGTGCAGAGTTGCGTCAAATATCAGAGAGTCTACTCTTAGAGGTCGAATGGCCAAATGAATCGGCCACGCGTATGGCAGCGGTAGACGTTCATGGGGTGACGGACCCATACGCGACTGTCACGGTTGGTGAAGGTGTTGCTGCGGTAAGGGTTCGTGCAGATCGAGATGGGCGGTTCTCGGCGAAGGTTGAGTTGGCCGAGGGCGTCAATGAGATAAAGCTGAGTGTCCGAGATGTGATGGGCCGAAAAAAGAGCCAGGTTCAACGGCTTCATCGGGATAGCAAGGCGCCGACGATGAAGGCAGCTGAGGTTGTATGGGAACCGTAGTTCTCTTTATGTTGAGCTGCCTTGCAGCGGTGGCGCAACCAGACCTTGGGGTGGTGGTCACCAGTGAGCCTGTGAGGCCAGGGGTACCGTTTTGGGTTGAGGTGGCGACCACACCGGTAGCGAGCTTGCCAGTTGGATCCACGCCGGTGTTGAGCCTGAGTGGTGGTGAGGCGTCCGCGTTGATGCCCACCGGCCCCGGACGCTGGAAAGTCCAGATGCAGACCAACGGCCTTTCGCCCTTGAAGCTGTCGCTAGAATGGCAGGGTCAGACCCGGTCGATCGTGGTGACACCCGTGTCTCATCATCTACCTAAAATTGAGCTTCCACAGCGTGTCGTTGGTGAGGTAGGTCAGCCCCTAAGCTTCACCGTTTTAGGGGGTGAGGCCGGTGGGCTCAAGCCAAAAGACCTCAGGGTGGCCGTGGCTGAAGGAACAGTCAAAATAGACTGTGAAACAGATGACGCTTGCCAGGTTTCTTGGCACCCTGGTCCGAGTCGGTATCCTCGGGCGGTTCCGCTATTCATTCACGACGCTCGCAACCCGTCTGTCAGCCCGGCCGTTGTCCTGGCCCGCCTTTCTGCCCGCCCCACAATTCCGGTGCAAACCGAGCCCGGAGCGACGGTTAGTTTAAAAATAAGTGGCCGAGAATATGGTCCTTCACAGGCCGATAACGCTGGGCGTGTTGTGTTTTCAGTCCTGGTTAATCCAGGCGATAAGACGGCCATAGCGACCCTGGAAGATCGGTTGGGTAACCGCCAAAAGAGCACCATTTTATTGGGCGCCTCGCGCGGAGAAACCCTGTCGTTGACCCATTCAGGGTCGAATATTCAAGGTGGCATCTCCCCTCGGGTATTGGTTGCAGTGGTTTCGGCCCAGGGTGAACTGGGTGGGGCTGCGCCTGTGTGCGAGGGTCTGGCTGAGGCCAAGCTTTACAGTGCTGGGCCGGGGCTTTGGGTGGGGCATGTGTCCTTGGGCAGCGAGGGTGACCAGCGGGTGGCATGCGTGAACGCCAATGGTGCCGAGGGGGCCATACGGCTACCAGTGGAGCGGTCGCGGGCCACACGTCTGGTGCTGCAGAGCTACCCCGAACACTTAAATGCCGACATCCCAATTGCTGAGATTCACGCCTTTTTGGTCAATGGAGCCGGCGACAGGCTGCAGTCTTCTGATGTTCAAATAAAGGCCCAACTTGGGACTGTACGCCGCGATGTTCAGGGGGCAGAGTCATTGGTTCGGGCCCGTTACGATGGCGGCCGCGCTGCGAGTGTAGGTGAAGACCTTTTGACCGCGAGTTGGTCGAGGCCAGAGGGCGAGGGTGGGCTGTGGGATTTGGCTGTTCGGGGTGCGGCTCCAGGTGAAGGGGATGAGGTTCTGGTCGACGCTCGGGCGGTGGACCAGGGTGGGAGACCCATCGCAGGCGTGTCTGTAAATGTTGAGATGCATGGCCAAAACCGAGACATAAACACCGGAGCGCATGGCTGGGGCACCACGACCTTTCCATGGCCAGAGGGGCGCGAGATTGGGGTGATAGTCGCGCGGGCCGAGGGGGCGACACGCCGAGGAATGGTGCTCAAAGGGGATCGTGCGCTCACAGCAGCCGGTTCGCCCGATTTGGTGACCGAATTGTACCTGCCGATTTCTGCCGGGCGAGTAGCTGGAGTGGTGCTCAATACCCATCCTCGTGTGCTTAGCAATGATGGCATGGTCGCCGAAGTTTCAGTCAGGCTCGAGGACCGCCTGGGGAACTTAATTTTCGGGCCCCAGGTTGAAATCACGGCATCCATCGGAACGGTGGGCCCGGTTCAAATAAGGCCTTCTGGGCTGGCGGTGGCCAGCTATGCACCACCAATTGGAATGACCCCACAGCGGGTTCGGTTGACTGCGACCACCGCCGACGGGCACTTTCGGGCCAGCACAGATGTTGAGGTGGTGCATCGGCAGCTTGCCAGGAGCTTGGGAACGACTGTCGGCCTATTGGCGGGTGAAAATGGTTTAGCGACCCTTCGCTCATCAATTCTGGTCGAAAAGCAGAGCCCCACACCCCGCGTCTATGGGCGGATGGACCTCAATTATTTTCAGCTGACAGCTGCTGGGGTCGACCCTGTGACGGGGACGCCTGTGGATATGACCATGGATGCAATGCCGATAGGCGTGGGCTTGGTTTTGCGTGAAGGCAGGCGACGCGTGCCATTTTGGCTGGGGGCGCAGTTGGTGTTGGCGCCCTATCGACTTCGCGTAAATGTGGGGGACGTCTTGGCCACCAGCGAATGGGCCTGGATGCAGCCAGGGGCCAACTTTATCGCTGGGACTGGGCTCCGTTGGGGGGGAGGCGAGCTGTTCTCAGAGCTGCAATACCTATTTGTCGCCCCAGCAAATCGGTCTACTGGATGGAGTGGTTCGGTGGGCGGGGTGGCCATCGGTTTGGGGTACAAGCTATTGTATTGAGTGATGTCAATGATGAACCTTAAGATTTTAACTTTGGCCTTTTTAGTGGCGTGCAGCTCAACAGGCCCCAAGCTGGGCCTCGATGGCGTCGTCCCAAACTGGGGCTACAATGGCGAGACCACCACCATCAGCGTGGCCGGCCAACACTTTTTCGCAGAAATTCAAGCATCAGGTTCCACGGTAAAAAGTTATGACCGAGACTTTTTATTGTCTTTGGAGGGGGCCACATCGGTCCGCCTTACGGGGGTGAAACAGCTAGGCGTTGCGACGATTGAGGCGGTGGTTCCACCCGGATTGTTGCCGGGTTGGTACCCCCTAAAAGTTGTGACGCCAGGGGGGGAGAGCGCCACCCTGGAAGATGCCTTCGAGGTTACCGACACCCGCTCGGATTCGATTCGTCTGACCGTTCAGCGGCCTGCCGTGTCCATTGGCGATGTGTCCATCGTGGAGATCGCAC
>DBIS01000055.1 GCA_002296975.1 Deltaproteobacteria bacterium UBA796
AAAAAACCTTGGCGATTTCCCCTCAAGGATACCCCCACCCAAGCCGTACTGCGTGGGCCACCGGGCGGAGCAAACCAACCGCCCTAACGGAGTCAGCCACTATGCATCCCAACTGTGAAAACGAAGCCATCCAACTCAACCAAAATACTGGATCTTCGTTGTTGGAACTCAAGCAAGCCTACGATGATGGCTTGCTTGTCACCACGGTGACTGCTGATATGATCAACGACACCTTGCTGAGCGCGCTCTTTCAAGACGTCCCGCCAGCCAACAACCTCGTCCACTGATCACATCAGCCACGTCAACCATCAAACCCCCTTGGGCTCGCCCTTGGGGGTTTGTCGGTTTTGGGCGCTTCGCCTTGCTGGCTAATGAAACTTGGGGCCAAAAAACTTGAACTGCAGACCAAACATCACACCGCCACCAATCGGGGCGGCCCCTGGTGGTTTGTCAGCATGAGGCTGGATGAACGGCTTGTCGGTGTCCGGGTCCTTAGCCTCACCGACCGGCCCACTTTTGAAGGTGTCGACACTGCCGCCACCAAGACCAATAGTGACCGGCACATGCAAATAAAAATCCACCAGCTTTGAGACCTCAAACTCGAGGCCACCCTTGAGCTGCATCACCCATATTGTGGGCTGTGAAAATGTATCGTAGGCCTCCACGACGTCTTCATGCTTATCAACGGTCGTGCCCGTCCACACAACCACGCCACCACCCACCAGCGGCCGGAATCGGTGGGCGGGCCTGAACACCGACTGCACATAAGGGCCGATGTACGAACTGCTGTTGGCGTAGCTCTCCTCTAGCCCATCACCCGATGAGTTCCCGGTGACCTTGGAATCTACAACCGTTCGGTACTTTCCTGTGGCGAAGCCAAACTGCATGCCCATCTCGACCTCTGAGGTGATGCCATAGCCAACAGCCACCTCTGTTACAAAGCCGGTCCCAGCCTCCATCGAATGCCAAGCGTAGGCCTCGGTCACACTCGTGCCAGTATTATCCTCCGATATGTCTTTGACCCAAATGCCCCGAAACCTGCCATCGACTGGCCCGCGAACCAAGCCGAGCCCGGTCCGCAACAGCACTTTTCCTTTGCGGCCATTGTTGCGGGTGCGCCAACTCACCAGGTCTTCGCCTGAGTTTTTCCACCGCAGATACTCATCTGGATGCAAACCCAAACGCTCCCACGGCTTGACCCCTTCGCTATCCATTCGGTCGCTGATCTCTTCGGCGGTGATCACCGGAGGGATGATGACCGCCCCCGAGTGGTCAGTCTGCGCGCGGATATCGCCCAGCTCACCGCTCAACTGCGCAAGTTGGGCGACCGCCGCAGAATAATCAGGAGCCGCAGCCACAGAGAGGTCGCGGATGTCTTCAACCCGGCCCGCCTCGCCGCGTGCGACCGCCACCAATACCGCGGCAACCCCCTCTGCAAAGCGCTCGTCCTCTCCCAAACCCAAGGTGGCCACAAAACTCAAAGCCTCTCGGCTGGAGGCCACATCGATGATCGTAATCTCAACCTGGGTTGAGGTTTCGCTGGATAAAACCGTGCCCGTGAGCGCGTATGAAGCACCCGCACCAGAGCCCACCACGAAGGCACAACCGACCTGCTTACCAGGCGGGCAGCTCTCCAAATAAACCTGCGCGCTCATATTGTGAACCGCCGGTACCGACCACATCGGAATGACGCTCAGTTCCGGCAAACGGGCGAGTTCAGCCTCCAAAAATGAGGACATCATTCCTGCCAAACCTGCAGCCTCTGGATTTTTGGACTGAAATGGCGAAACGAAGACCGAGGCAGGACCATCGTCAAAGATGTCCTCGACCGGATCGATGAACACTTGGGCCGATGCCGCGGGGGACCAAAACAACGGAAGCAGCAGGGCGAATGAAGTCATGGGTCTGTCCTATCGAGCGATGCGTCGGCGAGGGCCACCCTTTTTGACGATGGGGGCTTGGGCAGGAGATAAAACAGCGAGCATCTCGAGATGGGCCGTTTGAGGAAACATATCGTAAGCACGCAAGTGGTCTACCGTCCAACCCCGCTTGACCCACTCGGCCAAATCGCGGGCCAAAGCCGCCGGATTGCAGCTCACATACATCATACGGGCCGGCTTTAAGCCTTCGATGGCATCGAAAGCATCCTCTTCGATGCCCTTTCTTGAGGGGTCCAAGACCACCAATGGTGCAGAATCTGCTACGCGGGTGGCCAAATCACCCGCGACCTCAGCGACTGTGCCGGCAAAAAACTCGGCTGGTACCTTGGCCATCGCCGCGTTGGCTTTGGCCCGCTCCACCGCAGCAACGGCAAACTCAATGCCGCCCACCCAGGGGTTGCGTTTGGCTATTGGCAAGGAGAAGGTGCCGACACCGCTATACAGGTCGACCACAGGACGATCGGCCAAATCGGCCGACAACTCCAAAACATCTTCAACGATAAGGCTCGCTGTTCCCGGATTGGCCTGAAAGAAATCCGCGGGCCCAAAACGCATGCGGACCCCTGCGATTTCATCCTCGAGCGTGGACTCACCGCACAGGTTGACCGTGCCGATTCGACCCTCCTCAACATGAAAAATATTATTGCCTGGATAGGAGTTGATATGAAGATGAACCCCGCCGACGGTGGCCAGCCCAGAGGCGATGGCGTCGCCCAAATCTTTGGCGTCTCGTGGGCGGCGCGCACAGACCAAAGTGACCAGCATCTTACCCGTGAGCCGGCTTTGGCGAATGATCACATGGCGCAACACACCTGTTTCTTCTTTCTCATCGTAAGGCGGCATGCCGCTCTCGAGAACATAGTGGGTAATGGTCCCCATCGCGCGGCGCAAAGCACTGGTTGCAACACGACAATTTGGGATCGGAAGTATCTTGTGAGAGTCCCGCTCATAGGCACCCAAACGTGGCCGACCCCAATCCGATCGACCACATGCCATCTTGACCACATGCCGATAATTTTCGACGCCATCGGGAGAGGCCGCAACGGTGGTGGGCATGGCCAGCTCGAGCCCGTGTCGGGTGAATAAATCACCGACAATGGAAAGCCTGGCATCCATTTGAGCCTCAGGCTCTATGTGCATCAGCGGGCAACTGCCGCAGCGATCGTATTTATCACATGGCGGTGTGCGCCGTGTGGGGTGCGGCTCCTTGGAGGACATCCAGCGAGCCTTGTCTTGGTTGTGACCACGGTTGTAGACCTTGACCAGGCCGGACTCTCCAGGGATCCCGCCCCAGACGATGGTTGGCTTGCTTTTGGGTGGCTGGCAGATGGCCTCACCACGCCCGATCCAACGGTCTGGGATGATGTTTTTATCGATAGCTTGCAGCTTTCGGCTGGAGCGACCTGGGCTTCGGGGTCGGTCGTCTCGACGAGGGCCGTCGCGGTAGGGGGCATCTGCACGAGGGCCATCACGGCGGGGGCCGTCACGACGAGGTCCGTCAGAACGAGGCCCGTCACGGCGGGG
>DBIS01000054.1 GCA_002296975.1 Deltaproteobacteria bacterium UBA796
AGAGGCCAAGAACAAGCCCTGGCGCCGAAGGAGTTTTTGGCCGCCGGTGTACACATCATCGCCCAATATTGGATGACCGATCTCCGTCATATGGCGCCGAAGCTGATGGGTTCTGCCCGTCACGGGCTCGAGTTCTACTGTGGTAAACCACTCGACATGAAGGCTGTGGGTATGCTCAACAGCACGCCAGCGAGATAGGCACGCCTTTCCATCGAGGGGTGTGTCGATAATGCCCTCGCCATCTAAGCGGCCTGAAACCAGCGCCCGATAGCCTTTGTGAATCTCGCGCTCAGCAAACATTTTCAGCAGGCCCAGGCGCGCAGAGACCGTCCGGGCCACGATGAGCAAGAACGATGTTTTGAAATCCAATCGGTGACAAGGGTCTGGCATGGGCAGGGCGTCGTGGAGGGGGCTGATGTCCATATTATGACGCAATGCGCGGTGTACGGTCTTGCGGGTGTTGCCTCGGGTGACGATGCCTGCGGGCTTGAACACCACCGCCAAGTGATCGTCTTCGTATAAAACATCCAAGTCAATCTTCAGGATGGGCAGCACAGCATTTTTAGGGAATGTCGCTGCGATCTCCCAGCCAGGCTTTGGAAACCAGTCCGTCCGCGCGTGCTCTCCGTCGACCAAAACGCGACTGTCTTTGATGGCCTTTCTGGCCTGATTTCGACTCTGAAAAGCCGTAAACACCTGTAGGCAATACGCGTCGAGGCGCAACATCTCAGGGTCGTCGGGAACGGTGTGGTGGAAGACGGGCATGGGGGGCTTGTATCCGTGCGGAGGTTGGGCGCGCCAGCAATCTCGGGTCAAAAGCTACTCGATATACCCCAAACCCCGAAGCTGCTCCTCTGTGACACGGTCTGTCTGCGGACGCGTCGCCGCCGCCCCAGTCGCCAATAAAGCGTCCATGGTCGCGGCGATATCCCCCGGGCATTCGGATGTGGGTGCCAACTCTGCGGCATCGGACACCAGGTCAAAACACTGCACCTTCCCACTGGCAGCCACCACCCGCTTTAGGTCATCGGTCCGATAGGCGTGGTCGATGGGCGGCGGATCGGCGAAGCGTTCGGAGACCGTCGAAGCCAAGACCGGAATGGCCACACACGGCTCAGACCCATCCAGCACCGAGGCCAAGCTCCGTTTGGGCGCGCCCAGGCCAAGCAACTCGACCAAAGTTGGCAAGATAACCGTGGTTGGGGTCAGACAATCAGCTTTTAGGCCCGCCTGGATATGACCCGGCCAGCGCAATACCAGCGGCACACGCAAACTCGCATCAAACAGATGGTCACCATGGTCGAAAAGATAGCCATGCTCGGTCAGGCTCTCCCCGTGGTCAGCCGTGATCACCACCACGGTGTCATCCAAAATACCCCACTGCTCCAAGCGTGAAATTACCCGCCCCAACTGCCGGTCCACCTCGGCAACCTCGGCCCCATAGGCCGTGACAAACCATGCGGGGTCTGTGATGCGCAGGTGTGCCTCTGGCCAATAGCCGGGCAAGTCCAACCGCGGGCCATCGGTGGGCCCGTCTACGCCGGCACCCGGGGCTTCATAGGGCCCGTGGGGGTCGAATAAATGTAGCCAAACCCCAAAGCGCTCACCCTTGTGTACCGCTAGCCAGTCGAGGGCCTCATCCACAGTCTGCCTTGAAGACCGTTCGCGACTGGGGCCAAATATACCTTCGCTCAAATTGTCTCCAAAATGGTCCCAGCCCTGGTCCCAACCAAAACGTTTGGTCAGCGGCGTTGCCGACACAAATGCAGCCGTCACCCAACCCCCAGCCTTGAGTCGATGAGACAACATTCCCGGACGGTCGCCAATATGGGTGCCATTGGTGACCACCCCCGACCGTATGGGTGGCTCTCCGCTAAGGATGCCCAAATGCGCGGGCTGGGTGATGGGTGCGGTCGATACGGCCAAAGAGAACTGCGCACCCTCATCAGCCATGCGCATCACCCACGGCGTCTGCTCGGCCGAGATGGCGTCTGCCCGCGTGGTGTCGAGGGTGATGAGTAAAACATTGGGCCCGGTACTTCGGGAAGACTCTAGGTGCTTGGGCTCACCTGAGCCCCACAAATAGGCCGCCACAGCCGCCAAAAGCATCAAGCCCCACAGTTGTTGACGAATCATTGGTCCGCCTTCCATCGACCGGCAGCCCGAAGCCGTTCATGTGCATCCGCCTCACTGAGTTGGTCTGGGGCTGGCGGATAATCGCTAAATAAGGGCCGAACATCGGTGGCCCTCACACGCCGACGCATCAACATATATTGGAGATACTGCTCAGGGTGCCGCCTCAACCATGGCTCAAAACGCGCGATGAACCCAGCCATATTGCGCTGGTTTTCCTCATCTCGGCTGCTGCATTCCTGCCAAGATAAGGGCGACTCAATCACAATCCGATGCTTAAGCGCACCCCGCTCCCGGAGTACAAAAGTCGGCAGCACCACCGCACCTGACTTTCGCCAAAGTTGAACGGGCTGAGTGGAGAGATTGGCTGTACGGCCTAAAATATCACTCTGGGTCCAGCCCCTGCCGCCACCACCATCAAAGGCCAAACCGAGCACCTGGTTTTTGGCCAACGCAACAAAAGCCGGGCGTAAAAATCGAAACACATTGATGTGCTTCACAGGCAACTGTTGCTCAAGCGCCCAACGGCGCTCTAGGCTGGCCAGCCATACAGGGTTCGCGCGGGAATCTTTAAGTATCTCACCCCACACTGGCGGCGGGGCCGAGAGTTGGTTCATGGGGTAGCCGTGGTGGCCTAAGGCCGGCATGATCATCTGGTTGGCCCCAAAATGGGCGATCATGATGATGACGCCTTTGCCGTTGGCCAGGGCCGCGTCCAAATGATGCCGACCCTCAATGACGCATACGCGATCGATATTATCGGGCGTCCAATCGGCGTAGCGCAACACCTCAAGCTCATTGAACATGGCCGCCCGGTAGGCATCACGAATAATATCGCCGACCGGACGCGGCAGTGGTGTGTGCGCAAAGAGTGCAGCGAGTTCTTGGCGCATCTCCGCACCATCACTGGCCATGGCCCGAGCAATATCACCCCCAAGTGCCGCGATGGGCATGGTCGCCCGACGCCCCATCGCCCCCACGACCGCTGAGGCCGGATGGTAAAGCAACCAGCCAGCCAAATCCGAGGCCAGCCTTAGCTCAGACCGCATCCGCCCGACGTCGCTCATCGCGAGAAGGGTCAGGGCGCACAGCGTTCACTGCAGCCTTGTCTACTTTCCCGTTTGGCATTTTGGGAATCTCTGTCCAAAACTCGACGATTCGAGGCACCTTATAAACTGCTAAGCGCTCTCGACAATAGGTCTGAAGCCCCCGCACATCGACCGCACTTCCCTTCACCAAAGAGACGACCGCACGGGCCACTTCTCCGCGAACACGCTCCTCGGCACGCACAACCACCACATCCCGAACATCGGGGTGGTCCTTGAGCACTTTTTCAATCTCCAGCGGATAAACCCGAATGCCACCAATTTTGAGCATCTCAGACTTGCGGCCAACAAAATGAACCCAACCGTCAGCGTCTTGGCGAACCAAATCTTGGGTGTGATACCACCCATTCCGATAAAGCTTTTCTGTCTCTTTTTTGTTGCCGATATAGCCCGACGCCACCGCTTGACCGCGAAGCACCAACTCTCCGACCACGCCGTGGTCTACCCGGCGGCCTTGGCCATCGACCACCTGAATTTCATAGCCAGGAACGACCACGCCTGTTGCGCCATCCCGACGGGCCGTTGGACCATTGACCAGTGCCACGCCTGTCGCCTCGGTGCAGCCCCAAACAGGCATAAATCGGGCTGAGAACTGTGCCTCCATTCTGGCAAGCGCCTCTCCCCCGACGTAGGCACCACCGGCCTCAAGCACCCGTAAGCTCGATAAGTCATGGCGCCCGAGTTGGTCGTTTGGGCCCCCAAAATCGACCATCATCTCATAAAAGCTGGGCACCGCCATCATCCAACGGACCTTAAAGCGATCGACTGCCGAAGCCACCACCCTTGGGCTCATGGTGTCGAGAATCACGAAGGCCGAACCCAATAACAAAGAGCGATGAAAGAGTTCATGGGGGTGTGCGAACACAGAGAACATGCCCAAAAAGGTGTCGTCCGCACCAAAGCCCATGGCCGATATGGTGGCCGCTGCGTTGTATAAAATGTTGCGATGCGTGGTCACCGCACCCTTGGGCGCTCCAGTGGTGCCCGATGTGTAGTTATAAAAACAAGGGGCATCCGGGTGAACCTGAGGCAAACCCTTGGCGACACTCAACCCCGCAGCCATGCCGGTATGGGTCGTCCCATGCTTGCCTGGACCATCCACATAAATAATCTGGCCGGGATCGGGCAAAAAGGTCAACAAGCCCTTTAAAATCGGATCGAACTGAGACTCAGTGAACACCGCCTTGATGCCCGCGGTCTCAAACTGGTCGCGAATATGGCCGGGATGAAGCTTGAAATTAATCGGGCAATAAATCGCCCCAAGCCGACTCAAGGCTAAAAATCCGATCACCAACTCCGGCCGTTTGGTGATGAGCGCGCCCACCACATCCCCTGGCCCAATGCCTCTTTGAGCCAGCAATGAGGCGAGCTGGTCGACCTCGGCATCGAGCTGCGACCAAGTCAAGCACAGCGATGCGGATAAGAGCGCAGGCTTGTCGCCATGGGCTTTTGCTGTGTCGCGCAAGACTGCACCTAAAGAGCGTGCACAATCCCATCGGTCCAAAAAATCAGCCACTGATTCGCTTACCTGAGATGATCTTCCATGCGGTTCGACCCGCTGGATAATCGGGGTGCTCCCCACCGATGACCTCTATTTGCTCGATGCCAAGAAAATCGTATTTATCAGCGCCGTCCTCGAACTTTTCTTCGCAGGTTCCGTTGATGTCAGCGATGACATGAACGCTTTTCACCTGCCACTGCACCTCGCCATCGTCTAGGGAGTCGAGCCATACAGGGCTCTCGTAATCGAGCACACAGCCGAGCAGACTCCCCGAGGCAAAGGCTTCATCGCCGATTTTCAAAACGGCCGCTTCACCATCTTGAAAAAGTGCGTAGGTGAACTGCTCAACCTTTCGTTCGACTTCTTCGCTACAGTCGCTGCCATCGATGTCTTCACATGGGCAATTTGAATCGCCGGCACCGTTGTCAACAGGCCACATATCATCGAGATTCAATGGCCAAACCGCTTTGAGGGCTGATACCAACTCGGTGGTAGAGCTACAGGCCTCCGCGACATTGGTGACGGTGACCTCAAATAAGGCATCCGGTGCTTCTTCGGCCGCGCCGCCGCATCCGATCATAACAGTGCTCAATAAAAGCCAACGCATCAAGCCCCTCCCTTGGGCACACAGTGTAGCCCGAGGGCCAGCCCTCACAAGCCCCAACAAACGTCAAGTTCCTGTGCAAGACCAAAACGACCGCAGAAACGGTGGACGGCGTGGTGATTCCCCAATAGAAGACCCGACTTTCGAACCCTAATTATTTGGAGTGCGCCGTGGCCGACAATGCCCCC
The DNA here is from genome assembly GCA_002296975.1 of Deltaproteobacteria bacterium UBA796. GTDB lineage: Bacteria > Myxococcota_A > UBA796 > UBA796 > UBA796 > UBA796. The sequence continues at coordinate 5,533 of DBIS01000054.1, forward strand.
ACACCCTTTGTGGCTCATCCAGCCGATCTCGATTCTCTCAAAGCCGAATGGACCGCCGTCGTTGATGGCGAGGCGCGCACAGTTCATTTGACCGCTCCGCTGGGTGGTGGAAAGCGCGCAATCGTCGGCGAATTATGCCGTGCAGCGATCGCTGACGCCCAGGACGATGTCTTGCTTTGGCGCATCAACATCCGAGAAGAAGACGAAGGAATGGCGGTTGTGCTGCGGGCTTATGCCGGCCTTTTCCAAGCGGTCAATCGCTCCCAGAGCTTTCGCGGAAAAGTAGAGATGGCGCTCAACTCCCAGTTGCCCGGCCAACCCAAGCGGGTCCAGGGCTGGTACCAATCTTTTATTGATGGCATGCGCAAGGCCAAACCGGCTGAAGGCGGCAAGGTTCAGGTCAATCTACCCAAAGACAACCCCTTGGTGGGCCTGGTCGAAATCGCCACAGGCATCGCCCAAAAGTTCCCTGTCATCCTCGATGTTCAAGGGCTGCACAACAGTCACTCCGTCGGGCTGATGGCTTTTCTAGAGGCCCTCATTACCGAGTCGAGCACCCGCTCAGCGCGCATGCTCACTTTGCTTTCCATGGAGACCGTGGACGACAGCTCCAAAAGCTGGATGAGCCCGCCCCTGGTCGAGATGCTCGAGCGCCTCCAAGACAAGCTCACTGCCATCCCCCTCAAGGCCTGGGGCGAGACCGAAGTGAAGCAATACTTGAGCAGCCACGGCATGGAATCGGATGCCGCACGCTTGGCTGAAATCGCCGATGGGCGCCCTGGCTTTATCGCGGAACTCGCCGACTTCCTTAAGGCGAACGACCGATTGGGCGACGACCTCAGTGGCCTCACCATGGCCAACCTTATCGACCTGAGCGCCGATGAAAGCGAACTCGATGTGCCCGAAAAGGCCCCCGAAGAAGGCGAACGCAAATACGCCACAGCACAAGATAGCGAACGCGTTGCTCACCTCGCGGCCCTATTGGGTGTGTCATTTCCATCTGGCCTCGTGGCCGATATGGGCGGCTACGTCCGGGACTCCGTCGACGATCTGATGGATGCCTCCGAGCAAGCCTACAAAGAGCTTCAATTCTCCGAGGCCCTCGGCACCTGGATTTACCAGTTCAAGCAAGCCCTTTTCCGGGAGAGCGTCCTCGCGCGGCACACCGACGAAGCCGCAGCCGAGACCGCCCGCCGTGTAGCGACATTTATCGAACGCTTCTTGGCCCCAAGAGGCCATGGCTATGTGGTGAAAACCTTGCGCCTTTATGCAGAAAATGGTGCCCCTCAACGGGCAGCAATCCTTCGCGGGATGGCCATCGCCGGCGACCAGCCGACCTTGTGGGCCATGGCCCAGGACCTGTTGATGTACTTCGACGAATTGGCCTGGCCAGACACCATGCGCCGCACCATCTATATGAACTTGATCGAACGCATGGTCGCCGCCAACCAAATGGGACCCGCAGAGAATGTCTGGAACGACGCGATGGCATGGGCCACCGAAAAAGAAGACCGCCGCCTTCAAGGCTGGTTGCTCTTTAGCGGCTCTCGTATGGACTTCCGGCGCCAAGATCTTTATCGCTCCAGAGACCGTGCCAATGACGCCATGAAGTTGTTCGTCGCCGAAGGTGAAACCCTGAAGACTGCGGAACTCCACAACCACTTGGCCATGATTGCCTTGGCCGATGGAAAGCCCGAGGATGCACTCAAGTGCGCCGACGAGGCCGAAGCTGCAGCCGATCTCGCGGTGGTAAAAGCCAACGCCGAATATGTTCGTGGCCTGGTGGCCAAGCGCGACCGCTCCACCCTTGAAGTCGCCATCGAGCATTTCAAAAAGTCAAACGAACTCGCAGGCTCAGTCGGCCAAGGGCCCTTGGCTCTAGAAGCAGGCATGCAGCTCGGCGAATCCTTGCTCATGGCAGGGCAAACCAAATCTGCGGCAGAGGTGCTTGGGCGTGTCGGACAAATCGCACAAGCGCTTCAAAATCCAGCCAAAGAGCGCTCCGCTGCAGCCTTGCTCGGCCAGGCTCACGCAACCCTTAAAAACTTTGAGGCCGCCGTCCAATACGGAGAGCGCGCACTCGCCTTGACCCGCGACCTGAAGATGACCCAAGTCGAGCCCGTCGATCTGTACAATCTGGGCTTTTTCAACCTGATGCTCGGTCGCTCCAAAGAGGCCGTCAAACTGTTCCAAGAAAGCAGAAAAGGTGCAGACGCGACAAACCCGGCCTTCCAAAAGGAACTGCTCTACAACCTGGCGACCGCCTTGATGAAAGAGAATGATGTGGCCGCCGCCGAGGCCGTCTTTAAAGCCGCCGCGGGTGCTGCCGAGGCCTCCAGCGACCTGCGAAAGCTCGCCTCCGCCCACCAACAACTGGGTCTCATCGCCGGAAAACGCGGAGACACCGAGGTGGCCAGACACGAACTCAACGCTGCTTTGGCAGCCGCAAGCCAGGGCAACCTCACCGAAGCAAAAGCAGCCATTGAGAAGCAGATCGCGAACCTCAGTTAGGCAGCCCGAAATCTAGCCCTGATTCACTGGAACGCTTTTCACTGGAACGCTTGGTGAACCGGGGCCGATTAAGACTGTAAGCGCACGCAGTTTTTCTTGCCCCGCCATAAAACAGTCTGGGTCTCCAAGAGCATGTTTGGGTCATCCACCTTTTGGCCGCGATCTGCGCCAAGTTTGACCGCCCCACCTTGCACCTGACGACGGGCGTCGCCCTTGGACTTACACAAGCCCGAGGCGACAAGCACATCGAGCAGCCCAACCGGAAACTCAACCTGCACCGTCGGCATGTCCTCACTGTCCCCACCCGAAAAGGCCGCAAGCGCACCATCTCGAGCCTTGACCGCAGCCTCCTCACCGTGGGCAAGCCGGGTCGCTTCATAGGCCAACACTGATTTAGCCTGCCGGATTTCAGCCCCCTCAAGGGCCTCGAGCGCGGCGACTTCATCGAGGGGCAAAAATGTATAGAGCTTCAAAAATCGCCCAACATCTGCGTCATGTACATTGACCCAATATTGGAAGTAATCGTAAGCGCTCACTTTGGACGAATCGAGCCACACCGCACCCTTTTCAGTTTTCCCCATCTTCTTGCCATCTGCAGTTTGCAGCAAGGGAATCGTCAAGGCATGTGCAGGCTTTCGGCGCTCGCGGCGGACGAGCTCAACACCGCCCAAGATATTGAACCATTGATCGTCGCCGCCCAACTGAAGCGTGCAGCCAAATCGATCGTGTAAAACCAAAAAATCATAGCTTTGCAACAAGTGATAGTTGAACTCGATAAAGCTCAGCCCTTGATTGCGTTCTAGCCGCTGCTTGATGCCCTCGGCACCCATCATCTTGTTGACCGAAAAATGTCGCCCGATATCACGCAAAAAGTGGATGTAGCCTAAGCCCATCAACCACTCTGCATTGTCGACAACGACCGCCGAGTCCAGATCGAGAAACTGCCCAAACTGCAGCTTCATACAGCTCAAATTGTGGGCGATTTTATCGGGCGTCAAAATCTCACGGGTTTTATCCTTACCCGAGGGATCGCCGATCATCGCCGTCCCGCCCCCAAGCAACACGATGGGTTTGTGCCCAGCGGCTTGCAAATGTGCCATGGCCATAACGGGCAACAGATGGCCCACATGAAGGCTATCGCCCGTGGGATCGAAGCCGACATAAAAAGTGACAGGCCCGGCATCCATGTCTGCTTGGATGGCCGAGAGGTCGGTGTGGGATTTGATAAAGCCGCGGGCTTGAAGGGTATCGATGGGGTCCATAGATGCTGACCTACTCGGCGAACCGCCCTCAGGCAAGCCGCGCCCGCCGCCTAATCAAGCCCAACACCAAGACCATGAAGGCTCCCAAGCCCGACGGCACTGGAGAAGTGGTACATGCACAACCCTTTTCAGGTGCATCACCGCCGCTCAGCCTTGGCGGGCCAACCTGAGTCGGAATCTTTAGGCTGTGATCACCCGTGTTGCCTTTGTCATGGTGAATGCTCCCCCACTCGACCACTTGGTCAGCTGGGCCAGCAGTGGACCAGGCATGAAGCCAACCCTCTCGGGTGGACACGACGACATCCAAAAATCCGTCGCCATCGATGTCACCAACCGCCGGAGACCCTAAAATCCAATGGCCCGTAAACTTGGGCCACCCTGGCGCCACATCCCCATCGACATCCCAGGCATACAGCATGTAGCCGCCTGATCCATAAATCGCCTCGGCACGCCCATCTCCGGTGATGTCCGCCACCGCCGGTGCCACCAAAAACTGAATATCCTCAATCTGGCGGGGCCAGCCTTGAAGCATCTCACCGGTCACACCTGACCAAGCCATGACGGCGTGCTGAAAGTCAAAATGCTGAGTCATGGCCAAACTGGCGATCCACAACAGGCCTGCGCCCCCTTGAATCGGGTCTGGGAGTCCGTCTCCGTCCAAATCGCCAAAAGAAGGATTGTTGACCATCTGCACCACACTGGGCACATCTACATTGTGGTCTGGTGCCCAACTCATCTCCACAAACGGGACTGCGAGATGGTCGGTACCATCATGAGACAAGATGGCCGTCTGCCCCAACATCACCGGGTTGGCAATCTCGAGATCACCATCACCATCGATGTCTGCTGCAGCCATCGATGCCGGATGACCTTGGCCTATCAAGGGCAATAGGGCCGCATTATTGACCAAGCCATCATCCAAACGTGGCCAACCGGGCTCGGCCTCACCTGTGATGGCGTCAATCAAATAGCTCGCACTGAAACGGCCATTCAGCACCGCCTCATTGGTACCAAAACCGATTTCCATGCGCCCATCGGCATCCACATCGGCCACCAAGGCACTGGCGATAGAGCGGGCGCCTGCGCTGCCACACATTTGGTCTGCGAACTCTCGCTCCTCGGTCCCGGGAAAGCACACTTCGATGGGATATCCCCGCCAGTCACGCCCCGCGCCATCGACCACATAAAGCCGACCATCGGCACCAGGCAGTACAATTTCTGCCGCACCATCTTTGTCTAAATCCCGAACTGTTGGCGCCCCAGCGAACCCATGGCCATAGGTGTGAGCACCGTCAAATTCGTCGGCGCTGCGTCCTTTCGCTTGATAGGGAAAACCGGTCACCCGCCGGCCATCCAAATGCCAGGCATACAGCCCGCCCAAAAGCGTGGCGCCGACAATTTCGTCCTCGCCATCGCCATCGATATCCCCAGCAGCGATGGTGGCGATGAAGGAGTCACCCACGCCACCGTCTACATCCCCCGAGCGATAGCCTGGGCTGTCTCGGTGGAGTCGGTCGCGAGGGTCAATCGACACAGGCCACCCAACGACCGGGCTACCATCGCCATAAAAGGCGAGGACCGTACCGCTGGCCGTACCAATCAGCACCTCGAGCACCCCATCGTCATCCATGTCGACCAAAATCGGACTGGCCTCGCCCGAGGTGCCCATATCGATCGGAAATCCGGCCATCAGGTCCTCATCGGGAGACACGTAGAAAACCTTCCTCATCTCCCCCTGGCGACCCTCCCCATCGGTCACCCGAACACGGATGGTCACCGCCGGTTGACTGACCCGCTCCATCCGCTCAACGATTCCCTCAAAAATCGAGGGCTCTGGGATGGGCGCGCCGAGAGCGTCGACCGTATTAAACCGCGCAATCTCACCATCTACCGGGCCGTCTGAACTCTCGTTGGCCAACTCTGTCCAAACCGATGGCTCGTGGCCCAAGCCGTATTCGACCACATAGTTAAAGGCATCGGTGCGGGCCGAGATACGCCCGGTGATGCTCACGACCGAGGTGCGCGCAGGGTCAAAAATCGCATACCACGCTGGCGAATCCACGGTCACCGATGGGGGGATATCGCCGTCAACCAAGGCCGAAACAGCCGCACCGACATTGACCCGGCCGTAGCCATAAAAGGCATCCCACCCTTCTTGGCTTGGGTAGGCTTTGGATATCGCGAGCTCATCCTCAGATAAAAACACATCATCAACCGTGCCCACCATCAGCTGGTACACCTCACTCGCACTCAAATCCAGGCCAAGATTTCGGGCAGCGGAGTGAATCAAGCCGATGACCCCAGTGGTGACCGCACAAGCGCCCGTCGCACATGCTGCGGAGGGGGCGACCATCACCATTCGAGAACCATAATTATTGCAGTTCAAGGTGCTCATATAGCTGTAGGCGTCTTGGTCTTTATCAGCCGTGTTGTGCTTGATTGAGTGCACGTAGACCACATTGTCGAGCACGGCCGGAAAGTTGTGGTGGTAGGCATTTTCATCGCCCGCAGCCCCCACAATCAGCGTTCCCTGGTCAAAGGCATAGGCCGCAGCTGAGGTGGTGGATGCTGGATTAGACAACGCACCCACAGCCAGATTCACGACCACAGCACCAGAATCCACGGCAAAGACCACACCCTCACCCGCGCGCTGACCGTCCGTCACAAAGGAATCGCCGATTCGCACCGCCAAAATGGCGCAGTTTGGACACACGCCAATGGTGCCGCCGCCAGGCTCCCCAAGGTTTTTCCCCTCAGCCGCAGCCTCGCGCATCACCCCGGTCCCGTGGGTGCCATAGTTATGGTCCCAATCGTTATAGGCGTCGTTATCGTTCCCAAAAAAGTCCCAACCGGAGATGTCGTCAATATAGCCATTTCCGTCGTTATCCACCCCGTCCCACTCGACCCCGAACGCGGTATAAATCAAGTCCGATGGGTCGAGAACATCGTCCGACGCATCCCGACCAGCGCTCATATCTACCCGCAGGTCGTGGGCCCAGTCTTCGATATTGGCCAAGCCATTGCCATCGCAATCATGCGCCTCGGCCGGCGTGCCATCCTCACAAATCGGCTGGGGTAATTCCGCCACGTTCAAATAGAGTTTGTTGACGATGTCTTGATGACCCCAACTCACGCCGGAGTCGGCAACCGCGATCAGCACATCCCACCGCCCAGTGGTGGTCTCCCAAGCCTCATTGGCGGCGATACCGCTGCCCATGTCCAACTCACCCTCTCTAACCGAAGCCAACGATTGATCGGGGATGTAGCTGATAAACGCCCAATCCTCCTCGAGGTCTGGGGGGCACAACTCGGGTGTCGTGGGGTCTCCACAGCCCGGAAAAGACTGTGCGATTGGAACGGTGGCGTGGGCATGGGCCAACAACAGGGAAAGAACGAGCTTCATGTGCATTTCTCCAGCCCCCCACGATAACCAGCCCAGGGTCGCCCGCATGAATGAAATGTTTAGAGCTTGTCAGGGTCTTGAGGTAGACGCCATCGTCAGCCCCACTCGGGTAAACTGAACCACGCACTTGGCCTTGGAGCGACGGCTTGTTTTTCTGGTTCACAGTAATGTCCGCAATCGCTGGCTATGGCGATGTGAGCGAAGACGGCTACCCCTCTTGGGCTGAACGGGATGTCCACATCTGGACCAATATGATGCGGGTTGATCCCGAGGAATTTTTTGGACCAGGAAACGACTGGGGGGCATCGTGCGACTTTAGCGACTTTTACGCCTCAGAACGCGAGATGATGGCGCCGCTGTACTACGATTTCAACCTAAACGATGCCGCTCGATTTCACTCGATAGATATGTGGGAAAACGATTGGTTCGACCACCCATCTTCAGATGGCACCAGCTTTGGCGCACGGATGGGCCGCTTTTATACCGACTCATCTTGGGTCGGTGAAAACATCGCCATGGGCTACCCCGACGCGATGGTGGCGGTGGTTCACGGCTGGATGTGCTCCGCTGGACACAGAGCCAATATTATGAACGCCGACTATAACGAACTCGGCACGGGGGTTGTTTCAACCTACTACACCCAAGATTTCGCCAATGGCGATGTATTTACCGCGAGTCCAATCGCGATGGGCAACCACAATCCAATGATGCCGGCGGGCTCAGTCAACTTTTTTGTGGATTACCAAGGCGGGGAGCCAGACCGGATACAAGTGATGGTCGACGGCGTTCCCACAGACCTCGACCTCGAGTTTGGCGAAGCTGATCAAGGGGTGTACACAGCGACTATTTCCATGCCCGTATTGCCTGCCACCGCACCGAATTGTCACAGTTATTATTTTCGATGGGAAGCGGGCGACGACCGCGGCAGCTTCCCTGAGGAGGGCAGCTACCTATTCGGGTCGACCTGCCCCGAAGAAAACATGTGGCGCTCAGGGCACCCTTCAGAAGATGACGACACAGCCGGCATGGGCGACGATGTCAAGGGTTGGGGCTGCAGCAACTCAGGCCACAGCCGGGGTGGGCCTTTGGCTGTGCTGGGATTGATCGGATTCTTAGCGGTGA
>DBIS01000180.1 GCA_002296975.1 Deltaproteobacteria bacterium UBA796
AAGCCCTATATTTATGGGTCCATCTTCAAATTCGAGGGCCAGGTTTCTGTGTTCAACCTCAATGGAGGCCCAAACTATCGAGACCTGTACCCAAACCCGCCGCCACCTGGGCTGGTCCCATCGTGTGCTGAGGCCGGGGTTTTGGGCGTGCTGCCGGGTGTCATCGGCTGTATCCAGGCCACAGAGGCACTCAAGGTCCTGCTCAGCCTGGGTTCGACCTTGTCTGGCCGACTGCTTTTGTATGATGCGCTCACCATGCGCTTTACAGAGTTCGCCCTAAAACCCAACCCCCTCGCACCGGCCATCACCTCCTTGGTGACCAACGACGGTTTATGCGGCCCACACACCGCACCCCTCGCAGAGGGCTTTGAACGCATGTCCGTGACCGATGTCGCCACGGCCATGTCTCAAGGGTGGCGCCCCTTTGTATTGGATGTTCGAAGCAAGGCTGAGGCTGAAATTGTTAGCCTGGACTTCACGGACATCCGCATTGCATATCAGGACCTGGACGCACAGCTACACACGCTGCCAAAAAACCAAGATATCTTGATTCACTGCAAACACGGCAGCCGGTCCGGAACAGCCGGCACAGCCCTCAAAGCAGCCGGATTTGGTCGCGTGGTTATCATGGATGGCGGCATTATCGCGTGGGCGAAAACCATAAACCCCCAGCTCGCCCGGTACTGAGCCAATCATATTCAGCAATAGCCCTAAAAAGCCAGTTTGAAGCCGAGCCTCTGCACCACGAAGCGTTAAGGACGACGCCCATGACCTTCGCCAACCTGCCCCTTGTGTTCGCCGCTTTCTTCGCAGCAGTCCAGCCCGTCGCGCACGCTCAGATGTGGGGTGATAAAAAAGAGAGCACCTCCGAACAGCCGCCACACAAAGAACCCCAAAGTTCACCCAAAACAGAGCCAGAAATCACGCTTTTCCCAGGCGGGCTTCCGGTCGATGTGGGAGAAGTTCCAGAGGGTTTGGCGAATATCACGGCCCAAGGTTGCAACGCTTGCCACTTTCAGGCCCACGATGACTGGAAGGAGTCTGCCCACGCCAAAGCAGGACAAAGCGCCCACTTTCAAGAGGCCATTCGCCGGGCAGGAAACTCCACCGCCTGCACCCAGTGCCACCGGCCGCTTTTGGTCCAACATGCAAAATTGGCTGCAGGCTATATCGACGGCGATCTTTCGCGACCACGGCTGTTGGACAACCCGGCCTTCGACGCGACCTTGATGGCCGAGGGCGTCGGGTGCGCAGCCTGTCATGTCCGACAAGGGACCATTGTTTCGACCAGGACCATTACCGGCGCGCCCCACCCCGTCACCCAGTCTCCAGATCTGTCCAAGAGCACCCTATGCGCCACATGCCACCAGCTCAGCTACCCAGATTCAGACCGCCCATTTTATGACACCTTTGGCGAATGGTCGGCCACAGCCCATGCTGCAGCGGGAATTCAGTGCCAGGATTGCCATATGCCCCCACGCCCAGGCGTGGCAACCGCCAGCCGTTTCGCCGCCAGCCCCGATCACCGGGTGGTCGCGAGCTTGGCCCGAGCCCTCACAGTGCTGGTCGACCTCAAAAACGACCAACTACACCGTGGACAAGCCACGACGGTTGGGCTTCGGGTGCAAAACACCGGGGCAGCCCACCACGTTCCCACAGGGTCGCCGTATAAAAAGCTCTCTTTCGTGGTGGCGATTGTCGACGACAAGGGCGTTGATTTGGCCACGAGTGCTCCCGAAATTCTCGGACGCACCTTAAGCGAGCAACCGCCCTACACCACACAAGCTGACAACCGCATTGTTTCAGGCGGAGAGCACACATTCTCTGTGGAGTTGACTGTTTCTCACAGGGCCAAAGCCGGCAAGGTGAGCCTTGTGGTCAGGGGCACCCAAGGTGGTGACCCAACGGTCGACCTGGCCGCCATTCCGATGGAGCTGAATTAAAAATGATTCGTTTTCATGCCATTACCGACCGAGGCCACGTTCGCCCGCATAACGAAGATGCGATGTTCGCAGACGGCCAAAACGGTGTGTTTGTCGTCGCAGATGGCGTCGGAGGCCGGGCTGCCGGTGAGATCGCATCAGCGCTCACCATCCAGGTCTTCGAGGAGGCGATACCTGGCCTCAAAATCAAACTCGACGCCTATGCGACCCAGCCAATTTGGGAGGTTCGAAATCAAGTCCTCGTCCACCTGGAGCAGATCTGCCAAAATGCATCCAAGACTGTGTACGACGCGTCGGCACGCTTGGACAAGAAAGGCATGACCACCACAGTTGTGATGATGGCGGTTTCAAGTGGGACCGCCTTCCTCGCTCATGTGGGCGACTCTCGAGCCTACCTGATCCGGGACGGACTGATTCAGCAACTGACCGAGGACCACTCCATGGTCAACGAGCTCGTGCGCTCAGGCCAAATGTCCTACGAAGATGCATCCAAGAGCCAATACCGAAACGTCATCACCCGCGCGATAGGCCTGTACCCAACCGTTCAGGCCGACGTCATGTCCATCGACATTCTTCCCGGAGACCGGGTTGTGCTGTGCTCTGACGGGCTCTCAGACCCCGTTGAACTCGCAAAAATCGAAGCGATTGGATGCCGAGACGATGTGAACACGGCCACTGAGGCCCTGGTGAACGCTGCATTGTTGGCCGGCGCCCCCGACAACATCACGGTCGCTGTCGTCGAGCCCGACGCCACCCCCCAAGCAGAGGCCGCCCGAGCCCGAGCAGAAGTCATGGAGAACCTATTTCTCTTCGCCACCCTGCCCTTCAACGCGCGGCTGCGTGTGGCCCGTATTTGCGAGGCACGCTCCGTTCGCCCCGGTGAGGTGCTCGCCACAGAGGGCGATGCAGACAGCGCGATGTACATCATTGTTCAAGGTCAGGTCGAGGTCATCCAGCATAACAACACGATCGCCACCCTTGACTCGGGGCACCACTTTGGAGAAATGTCGCTCATCGACGAGCGCCCGCGCTCAGCGACCGTCATCAGCAAGGGCCCTGGCAGCGTGATGGTTATCCGGCGCACAGCATTCTTGTCCCTGTGCCAACGAGAACCCGGCCTCGGAAACAAAGTGCTCATGGCCTTGGCCACAAGTCTTGTTCAGCGATTGCGCTGCGCCAATTCAGCACTTCAAAGCTGAGGGGGATGCGCCCATGATTCGCTGGACTTCCGCAGGTGCCGTCGCCAACCCCACATCTGTACAAATTCGTGTGCAGCGAAGCTATCCTGGGCGAATTCGTGCGGGGGCCCCCGTCCCCACTCGGAGCATGTCCCCCAAGGAGTTGTGCGACAATATCCGGCATTTCACCAGCGGTAGCCAAGGCCCGCGCAGCCACCCTTGCACGGGCTTGGTTTTATCCGGTGTTGGGGTCGCATCCCGAGCGGACACTGTTGACGCCATCCACCTTGCGCGCACACTCGGCATCACCCACATTGTCCTTCACGTTGGCGGAGAAGACCTGCCAAAGCTCGACATTCGACGCTTTGATGGGCTCATCGACACCCTGGTGACCCCCGTCCAACCCGAGTCTGGCTCCTTGGTCGAGGTCTGCAACTTGATCGCTGCGGCCTCAAAAACGGGCATAAGGGTGGCCGCCAATACGGTACTCACCGCCAACGCACTGCCCGCCCTCGCCACCGCTGCACGGCTTATCGCCAAAGCCGCCCCGGCGACCATGACCTATACCTACCCATTCCCCATCAACGGAAACGAAGCGACCACCGCCCCCAGTCCGCCCCGAGTGTTGGCCGCCCTAACTCCAGCGATCAACATTCTTGACGCGGCAAAGGTTCAGGTCCAACTCAAGGGTTTGGCCGCCTGTCACCTCGGGCCACACGCCAAGCGCCTCGGCCGCACACACAACCGTTATTATGTGGACGCCGACCACCAACAAAACCAAGCCTTGCTGTTTTTTCCAGATGTCGTGCGGTTTCACAAAGACGAATCTTGCCGTTTTTGCGCCCTCGACGCCCGCTGCGATGGATTTTTCGCCACATACCTTCGCCGACCAACAACCCCTCCTTTGAAGCCGATTGAGCCCGATAAATGACCCACTCATGGCAGAGGCCAGTTTTCGTGCGATGATTCAAACACGGCCATCAAAGCAGCCCACCTCCACATACTGTATCGATTTCGCCCCCACCTCTCCCAGGAAGCCCATTGTCTGAGCCGAGCCAAAAAGAATCACCCACCCTTTTGGTTGTGGATGATGAAGTGGCCGTGCGCCGCTCTCTGGGCCGGCTGCTTTCTCGCCAGGGGTTTTCGGTGATTGAGGTCGGCACCATCGAAGACGCGCGGCTGGCGCTGTCACAAAACGATATTGATCTTGCGCTGGTGGACTGCCCCCTCGCCGGCACAGAAGGCACGGACTCGATTCGGATGGTCCACGAGGCATCGCCGAACACCGAGATCATCGCGCTGACGGCGATGGGGTCTTCAGCGTCCTCATTCCACGTGATGCGGGCGGGCGCGACGGACTACACAGAAAAGCCCATCAGTGATTGGCACCGGTTTTTCCAGGTTCTCAACAAGGCCCTAGAGGTCCGCAGCCTCAAGGCCGAAAAATCCCGTTTGGCGAAACTCCGAAGCGGTGAGGCGATCGAGCAGCTCATCGGAACCTCTGAGGCCATGCGAGATCTGGGCGCACTCATTCGTCAGGTGTCACCCACACCAGTCCCTGTTTTAATCATGGGCGAAAGCGGCGTGGGAAAGGAGCGGGTGGCCAGAGCGATACACACAAGCAGCACCCGAAAACATGGCCCGTGGGTGGCCATCAACTGTGCGGCTATCCCTGCGGAATTACTAGAAAGCGAGCTGTTCGGCTTTGAAAAGGGCGGTCACTCTCAAGCCTCAACCCAAAAAAAGGGCCTGTTTGAAACCGCTAACGACGGCACGATCTTTTTAGACGAGATCGGTGAGATGCCCATGACCATGCAGGCCAAGCTGTTGCGGGTACTCCAGGAACGAGAGGTCCAACGGATCGGGGGCACCCAAACCATCGCCATCAACTGTCGGGTTGTCGCCGCGACCAACAAAGATTTGCGCGCGGCCATCAAAGACAAAGAGTTCCGAGAAGATCTATTTTATCGGCTTCGGGTGGTCGAAATCCGTGTTCCGCCGCTCCGTGAACGCCGCGAAGATATCACCTTGCTCGCCCACTATTTTTTCGACAAATACAAGGCAGAGTTCTCAAAGGACGTAAAACGCATCCACCCAGCGACGGTGGCAATGTTGGCCCGCATGGATTGGGCGGGTAGCAACGTCCGCGAGCTTGAGCACGCCATTCAACGCGCCATGGTGCTTTGTGAGGCAGAAGACCTCACCCCAGACCTCTTTGAGGATTGCCCGACCAATGTGGTGTCTCTCCCCGCCGATATCGGGCCGACCCCACGTGCGACCTTCAGCCCGGGTGAGTCCTACCAAGAGGTCAAAGAGACTGTGGTGCGGGAGTTCACGGTTCAATACCTGCTACAGCGACTGAAAGAAGGTGAGGGAAACATCACACGTGCGGCCGAATTATCAGGAATGCTCCGACCAAACTTCAAAAAGTTGATGAACAAATATGGCGTCGAGGTTGGGGACGCCCTGGAGCTAAGGGTTCAAGG
>DBIS01000182.1 GCA_002296975.1 Deltaproteobacteria bacterium UBA796
CAGAAAAGAGACCCTTGTGGACCATGGTTTTCGCTTGCCATCAGCCATGGACAACCGTCCTTTGAAGTTTGAGGAGTTCGAGGCCTTGCTCCATCAAGTCGTCTATATGTCTGCCACGCCGAGAGAACACGAGCTGAAGCGTGCTGAAGGGGTGGTGGTCGAGCAGATTATTCGGCCCACGGGTTTGCTTGACCCTGTGGTGGAGGTCCGGCCAGTCACCCATCAGGTCGATGATTTATTGGGAGAAATTCGCCTATCAGCCGAGAAGGGTCACCGGGTTTTGGTGACCGTCCTCACCAAGCGGATGGCCCAAGAACTCACCGATTATTATCGCGAACTCGGGGTGCGGATTCGGTATTTACACTCCGATATCGACACCCTTGAGCGCATGGAGATTATCCGAGACTTACGCCTTGGCGAGTTCGACGTGTTGGTGGGCATCAACTTGTTGAGAGAGGGTCTCGACATACCAGAGGTTGCCCTGGTGGCCATTCTCGATGCTGACAAAGAGGGCTTCTTACGCAACCGGACCAGCTTGATTCAAACCATGGGTCGGGCTGCACGGCATATTGAGGGGCGGGCCATATTGTATGGTGCCCGGACCACAGCCTCCATGGCCGCGGCCATCAACGAGACCGAGCGGCGGCGCGCTGTGCAAGCGGCGTACAATATCGAGCACAATATTACGCCTGAGAGCATCAAAAAGGCGGTGGCCTCTCCCCTCGATGAGCTCCTTCGGGCGGGCACGCTCATGGTGGACAAAAAACGGAGTGTGGCGGAGCATGCTGCGGCCAATGCAGGGACCAAGCCCGAGGCCGAGATCGCCCGGCTTAAAAAGCAAATGAAGGCGGCGGCGGCAAAGCTGGAGTTTGAGCGTGCAGCGGACCTTCGAGACTTGATCCGGGAGTTGTCGACTTTGATCGTGGGAGGTTGAGCGCGCATGCTAGGTTTGAACAGTCAATCTGTGGAGGGTGTGGTGCGTATTTGGACTTTGTTGGTTTTGATTGCAACGGGTTGTGGCAGCGAAGAAGCCAAGTTGGACGAAACTGAGACCTTAATGACGAGTTGTTTGAAGTACGTCGAAGGGATGGCCCGTGCCTTTGCTATTTGCGAAGGCGAAGAAGACTGGGCCACACAGGACGAGCTCACGGAATGGGTCGCGACAGAGTGTGATGGGCTGGTTGAAGATGCTGAGAGTGCTGGCTGTATGGGCCGGGTCCAAGCAGCCTTTGATTGTGGCAATGACGGTGGGTGGGCCAGCTTTGATTGCGAGAATGATTCTGAAAGCCCTGCCGGATGCGAAGCAAAAGAACAAAAAGCCACGGACTGTTTTACGGAGGGCTAGGCCCTAAACCCCAAGGGCCGCCATCATTCGGTGCAGGCGGTCCTGACCCCAGAACACCTTGCTGTTCACCACCATCGTGGGGGCACCGCAGGCCCCCAGTGCTACCGCAGCCTCTGTGTTGGCACGCAAGCCGGCCTTTATCTTCGGGTTGGTGGTGCCAGCGACCAAGGCTTCGCCATCATGGCCCGCCAGACTGAGTGCTGCCGCCAAGGCTTCCTCATCGTTTAGATCGACCCCGTCCACCCAGGCTGCGCGGTAAATGTCGAGGGTGGTGGTCGGCTTGATGATGGCCACTCTTCCTGCGGTCACTGTGCGCATTGGGAAATGGGGCGCGAAATTGAAATCCACCCCCCACCAATCAGCCCAGTCATGTAAGTCTCGCATGGTGTAGGTTTGTCTGGCCTCGCCAAAGGTAAATATGGGAATATTCGCCGTACCGATAGCCTTAAACAGTGCGCCAAGTAGTATGGGCTTGAAGTTTATCTGTGCGCCAGCAGCTTGGGCCAAGCCTTGTATTTGGGTGGCTGCAAGATAAGAATATGGGCTTGAGAAGTCGTGGTAAAAGTCGATTACGCCCCCTGGTGTGGGGGGGAGTTCTGGAAAATACGATGGCTGGCCCCCAAGCGCTTTTTCCACCAAATGCATGCGGTCCTGACCCCACCACAGCTTGCCCTCTATCTCGAAGCTCGGCACCCCAAACACCCCTCGGTCCGAGGCGGCCCTGGTGTTTGCCCGCAAGAGATCTTTGACCGGTTGGGCTTGGGCGTCAGCCAGGGACAAGCCATGGCGCTGAGCGATGGCGTTCAAGACCGCTTCGTCATTGATGTCTTGATTGTCCACCCAATAGGCCTGGTAAAGCGCCATCGTGATGGCCTCGCGAGCCTTGTTCGTTGCGGCGGTGATGAGCCGCATTGCGGTCACTGAGCGCTGTGGATGTCGGGGGTTCAGTTGAAATGCCGCACCACTGGCCTTGGCTTCGACCCGCAGGTCTTCGGCGCCGATGGCGACCTTATTATTGGCCCAAGTTTGAGCCGGCACATCCGCCGTACCGTGGTTTTTGTACAACCCACCGAGCAATACGGGGCACCACTCAAGGGTGGTATTTGTGCGTGCCGCGAGGGCGGCTACCCGGGTTGAGGCCAAGTAGGCATATGGGCAAACGATGTCGTAATAAAAGCGTAGGTGCATGTGAATCCCTAAGCGCAGAGCCTCTTGGTCGCAGGTTATTTAGTGCCGTCGGACTTTGGTTTTGTTAGATTGCTGTCTGTGCAGAAAGTTCGAATCGACAAGTGGCTGTGGGCCGCTCGCATGTTCAAGGCCCGCTCCATGGCCTCCGATGCTTGTGTGGGTGGCCATGTGAAAATCGATGGTGAGACTGTCAAGGCCTCTAAATCGGTCGTCATTGGAGACATGGTCGATGTGCTCACTGCTGGCGGTCCGCGGAATCTGGAGGTCGCAGCTTTGGGTGACAAGCGCGGTCCTGCGAAGATTGCGGTCACCTTGTATGTTGACCACACCCCGCCACCACCACCCACAGGCCCCGTCGCTGGCGACCCTACATTTGATCGCGGCAGTCGAAAAGGTAGGAAAGGTCCCCGCCCCACAAAGCGTGACCGACGCCGGTTTAAGCCCGACTCTGCTTGGTAATCCGCGCGATTTCGTCGAGATCTGTGACCATCCCCGCCGCGAGTGATGTGATTGCTTGGGCATCATCACTGCCCGTCGCTAAGCGGGCCGCCAACTGGCCCATCAAGGCGCCAAATTTAAAGCCATGACCTGAAAAACCGCTCATAATGACCATCTTTTCTGCACGTTTGAGCACAAAGCGTTCATCTTTAGACACGGTGTAAAAACAGCGCTTCGCACCGCTTATTTTGTAGGTGTCAAGACCAATAATCCGTGTCCTGCAGGCTTCAAACAGAGACTGAATTTCATCGGCTGTTACTGGCTCATCTATGTCTGGATGACCCTTGCGGCTGATGGTGTGGTCTCCAACCTTCAAAGGGGTCCCGCCTACCGGTGGCACCACATAAATTCCGCTGTGCTCACCAATATCCAAGACCATTGGCATCTTGGCCCACGCCTGGTGTTGCGGCTCAGGCCCTTCGAGTTGAATCACCACCTGGCGGCTTGGTTTCACCCCAACTGTATCGGTGAGCGCGCGGACCCATGGACCCGCAGCCACCACGATGACATCTGCACGCAGTCGTTCACCGTCTCCGGTCACCAGGCTTCCCCGTGCGGGGTCGATGTCGACCACAGGCGTATTTGTGCGCATGGTCACACCGCGCATCAACAGGTGACTGGCCAGAGCGCCGACGATGGCATTCGCGAACAACACGCCGCCTGAGTCGATATGAGCCGCAAAGTCGAGGGCGTCTGGGTTGAGGGTTGGCGCAATTTTTCGCAAATCCTCAGGCTTAAGCCGACGATGCTCGATGCCGATGGCAGCCATCTCTGTGAGTGAATCCTCTGCCCACTGGGTCTCACCGGTGGCGACAATTAGTGTGGAGGTGTGCTGATACAGCCGCCGGCCAAGGATCGACCAGGTGTGTTCCCAGGCCAATAATGCCGGGTTTATCAGTCTTGAGTAGCCGGTCATCGCACCGTAAGGGTGGCGAATCAGGCGGTGGTCATCCACCGAAGATCCCATGGGGTTCGGAATCGGCCCTTGCTCAAATAGGGTCACTCTGTGGCCTTTTTCGTTCAGGGCGAGGGCGGTACATAGCCCCATGATGCCGCCGCCAATCAGGGTAATATCAGGTGTGCCTGGCATGAAAAAAATAGACGTTGGTTAAAGGTAAGGGCTTATTTTACCTTAAAAAGCCTGCCTTTCGGGTTTAGATTGTCGGTGCAGCTTAGCGGCGGCTAATGCCTTTTTGTAAGTGTAAATGACACTGTTGGCATTGGCTATAAAGTGTTGTGAGCTGCGGTGTTAGGGTCGATGTTTTAACTAACTGTTCAAAGTGACCGTTCGGTGTTAAAAGGGGCGGCAGTTCAACGGAGACTTCATGGCTATGGATGCCGTGTTTTTGAGCGACCAGTAGATAATATAAATAATGCAGTGCACGAATAATCAGCTGTGGGTCATTAAAAACATCGGTAATAGCCGCGAGCAGGGCAATTTGAAAAGACCGTGAACGG
>DBIS01000183.1 GCA_002296975.1 Deltaproteobacteria bacterium UBA796
GGAAAACTCCAAAAACCCTGAGGCCTGGTGGGTCCGTTCACTTCTCCAAGAGTGGCGAGGAGACTTTTCACGCGCTCAACGCAGCTTGGCACACGCACAGTGGCTCGACCCAATCGGATTCCCAATGCCTCCGGTGCTCACCGATGAAGACGTTCAGCGGCTGGTCCATTTGGCTACAGAAGACCTACATCCAGACCTCGCTGCCCTCCTCAGCAATGTCCCCATCATCCTGGACGAAATCCCGTCAATAGAGGTTTTGATGGCCTATGACCCACCCGCCTCACCCATTGAACTGCTGGGCTATTTTTCTGGTTCGACCTTTAAGAGTGAGGACACGCCAGGACCTTGGACTCAAATTCCATCATCAATCATTTTATACAGACGAAATTTGGCCCGAAGTTCAAACGATCGGCCTCACCTCATCAAGCAGCTACAGCACACGCTATGTCACGAGCTTGAATATTTTCTAGGGCGCGAAGAAGATACTGTTTCAGGAACAGAAGCCGAGTAAGCAACCCTCTTGGCGCAGGCATCGACCATGGATTACGAGCCAGCCGTTGGGGAAGTAGCTCAGTTGGGAGAGCGCAGCGTTCGCATCGCTGAGGTCGGGGGTTCGAACCCCCTCTTCTCCACCCAATCTAAACAGCCTTCATCTTGTGATGGAGGCTGTTTTAATTTTCGCCATTGACTCGTTCAAAGAAAATCCAGCCGTACCCATCCTCTCGGCGGCGCTCCACCAGCTCCTCATCCCCAAACTTCCAGCCACCTCCATCAGCTAAAAATGGTGCAACTCTAGGTGCTTGCGTCCAGTCCTCTCGAAACCAAAGCACCCACTGAATATCCTCGGCCTTGAGCCACTGAGCAAATTCTGCTTCGTTACGGCTAGGCACATCAAACCAGCTCACCAAGTGCCCCATATTGGGGCGCCTGCGAATCCAGCATGCCGGAATATTGTCCAAGACCATTGGCGTCCCCTCTGGGATATTGACCTCGATCCACTGGGCAAGCTCTAACTGTGGCCGGTACCACGCCTCTGACCGTTGCCATTGCCGATGGGTCTCCTTGAGGTTGGACACCCCCCCCTGGCACAGGGTCAAAACGAGCCATACGATGGCCCCAATCTTTAGGCCACGACGCCCCAGCCAATCACCAATCTGCCACACACCCAATCCAGCCAACGGCATGATGACCGGGATGATGGGGTAAAGCCACTTCCAGTACAAATTATGGCTCGGCTCGTGTTGCCCTACAAAACCAATCCCCGCCCATAAGCCCAGCATCAAGAAAGCCTGAATTCCTACACTTCGAAGCAAACCATGCGCTTGACGTACAGCAAAAAGTAGGCCGACCAAAAGACCACACCACACGCCCAAGCCAATGCGCCAAGGCAACAGCCAGGCCACCAAAGTTCCAGACACCACCGCTCCGTTCGACCACCAAGCCCCTGGCACTTCGGCCTCTGCCCCAAGCCCAGTATCCAGGTTGACCTGCACAGAGTGAGACCAGAACTGCCAGGTGCCATGATCCACATGACAGTACAATGCCCACATGGCGACCGCCGCCACCAAAGGACCGAGCGCGAGGGACAAACGCTTTAGCTTCATCCCCACGCCAACAGCATGAATGGCCAAGACTGGAAATAAAACCAGGGCCGTATCGAAACGTACAAAAAAGGCGCCAGCCGCGCAGATACCGGCCCAAAGAATCTTCTCCCCGCTCAACGCGCCCAAAACCCCCATCAAGAAGGCCGCCGCCAAGGGCTCTCTAAGTGTGCTCGCAGAATACAGGGCAAACTCGGGCTGAAAAATTAGCAGGGCAGCCACAAGCCAAGCGACCCGATGCCCACCAATACGCATCGCGACAAATACCGACAATCCAAGAGCCGCTAATCCACCCACAAAGCTCACACTTCGTCCAGCAACGAGGGCATCACCAACCCAGGCATGTACCATGGCCGACATTGCGTAATATCCAGGCATGTGGTTCATGTCGTAATGACGAAAGCCACCATCCAACACGCCCTGAATCATCGCCAAATTACCGTAATCTGACTCTTCCCAACCGGCGTATCGCCCCATTAACCACAGGCGCCAACACGCCCCCAAAATGACCGCGACGGTCACGGGGAGGGCTCGGGGCTTGGTCAGTTGGCTCAACACGCAGTCAAGTGTCGCACAAGACGAAACCGTCTCGTTGTCAATCGATGTCGTGAAACAGCGGTTCTTTCTCGAGGGTCACCAAGAGCATCTCGATGGTTCTCCGGGCGTTGTCGTCCAAATTATCGAACTGCACGCCACATCCGGTAGGATGGCCGTCCTCACCCGTACGGTGCCAACGTACAGTGCCCTTGATGGAGATGGGCTCAGAACCCTCAACGCCCACCGCGAGTTCCACAACTTCACCCATGTCTGGGGGAGAAAGCGTTGAAACAAAAATTCCGCCTTCTGAAATATTCTCAGTGAAGCCCATAAAGAAGTTGGACTCACTCTTTAGGTTCACTTGCGCGTGGAGCACCATCCGCATTCCAACACGCCGCTCGGCTGCAAGACGTTCACGTTGGGCACGGGCTGCACGTTCGGCATCTGCCATTTCCACCCGCTCTTTCTCGGTGGCTTCGGTCCAATCACTCATGTTTAATCCTCCGTTGACTTGCTAATAATGCTTATCGGCAAAGCTTGCCCCCCGCGATACCATGTGGGGCATGACCGACAAGAGCCACGATAGCACCAGCGCCACTGAAGGGTCCGAACAAGATATCCAAATCGTCAGTGGACACGCCATCGCATCAGACGGCGTCGAGCTTTATTGGCGCGCAATTGGCTCTGGACCGTGGATTACCTGCTGCAATGGCGTGGGCGTCAGCACCTTTTTTTGGAAATATATCGCCAGCCAATTTTCTGACAGATACACGGTGATCCTTTGGGACTACCGCGGGCATGGGCGCAGCCAACGTAAACTCGACCCCCACTCAGCAGACATGAGCATCGAGCGTCACGCCGACGACCTCAGTACCGTACTCAATGCGGTCGCCATCGCACAAGGCTTGGCCGCTCCCCGACCGGCGGTTCTTCTGGGTCATTCCATGGGTTGCCAGGTGGCCTTAGAAGCCCGCCGACGCTCCCCAGAACTTGTCCACGGCCTGGTCCTCATGCTCGGCACTGCCGGAAAAACCCTTTCAACCTTTTTTGATTGGCCGCATTCGCCCAAGATATTCCGTGCAGCCCACATTGCACTTTTTCGCGCCGGGCCAAAAGGGAACGACATCGTCCGGCCACTGCTGGAGTCACCCCTGGCATTTAAGATAGCGACAAAGTTTTCACTGGTGGACCCGTTTTACACCCTGGCCGAAGACTTCTTGCCCTATCTCGAGCACCTGGCCACCCTGGACATGCGACTGTTCATCGAAAATGTATGCAAGACGAATGAACATGACGCATGGGACACCCTCCCAGGCTTGGACCGCCCCTTGTTGGTGGTTGCCGGCGAAAATGACAAGTTCACACCCATGTGGTGTTCTGAGAAAATGGTGTCAGACACCCCTGGCGCCGAGCTGATGGTTTTGGCCGATGCCAGTCATGCCGCCTTGATCGAGCAGCCAGAAACCATCAATCATCGCCTAGAGCGGTTCTTTCGGGAACGGACAGGGCTTAGCTGGTAGGGCTTCGGCGCTCCGACTCGGCTTTGAAGCGTCCGACGGTGTCTGGCAAAGACCGCCCTATTGCATTTCGCATGATCGAACTTGGGACGAAAATTCCCACCTGCAGGTCGATAAAATAGTTCACGTGAGTCCGGGTACCGTCGGCCAAAGAGGACAAATCCCAGCCACCGCTGTTCACTTTGAATGCACCCTCCAGTAAGTGCCACCGAATCTTCAACGGCCCGCTCTGCTTAAGCCGCAACACATAACGGAGGCGCTTAACGATGCGCACAGTAAACCGAACATCCCACTCGTCTTCACCAGAGCGGACAATCTCACACGCCTCAATCTCCGGTAAAAAGCGCGTGTAGCTGTCAAAGTCGGTAATCACCGACATCACCACATCTGGGCTTGCATCAATTTCAGCTTGATATCGAGCAGATGGCACACAGCCTCCAGTTTGTGGCCGATGACCGACCTCGACGCTTAGCGGCGGCGACGACGACGACGCCCTTTTCCTTTGGACTTATTGCCATCTCGCGATCCGCCACTTTGGCCTTCAGCTTTACCGACTGGGAAATCATATTGGAGCCAATCCCCCCATCGCGACACCACCGCAGCGACAATCTCACGGCTCCGGCGCATGCCCGGGTCCATCTTTACGAGTCGGAAAGCCTCATCCCGTGCGCTGAGCAATTGCTCATGGTCCAAAACAGGGTCTGCCCACCTAAACACAGGTGGCATCTCAGCACCCTCACCCAACAATGCATCCCAGCCGCGCTCTTTTAGATCCATTTCTGCGATCTTGAAGCCGTCGTGCTCATCACACAACTGCTTCAGCCGGTCCATGGCATCATCACCTGGCTCCTCGGCCATCACCATCAAGCATTGGCCAGGTTCAAGACCATGGCCGACGTGACCGCGCAAGCGATGCAAACGGGCCAACTCATGATGGTCTGCATGCTCGGCCACAACCACAGTGGCATTCGGAACAACAGGGGCTTCCTCGATATAGGTGGTCGCCACCAACACATCCAAGCGCCGATGTTGGAAATCCTCGAATACACGCAATCGGTCATCTCTGCTCATCGCTGAGCAATAAACGCCAATCCGTGCACCATCGAGGGCCTCTGATTGCAAGGCACTTGCATATCGAAGCGCATCGTCTGGCCCTAGCAAGTCGCCGTCTTTACCGACCGGAAAGACCACATAGGCCTGCCGCCCTTCATCGATGGCCTCCCGTACCGCAGCATAAGCCTCCAAGCGATCGGCTTGGTGGAAGACCCTGGACTCGGCCTCTGCATCTTCATCGTTGGGCAGCATCGACATGCGATACTCACCGAAGACAGTCAGCGTCAGCGAGGTCGGAATCGGGGTTTCGGTGATCACCAAAAGGTCTGGAGATGCGCCGCTCTTTACGAGGGCCGATGGATCGACCGTCCCGTATTCATTGCGCTCCTCGACGATAACCAAGCCGAGCTTGCTCCACTTCGGCGGATTTGCAAGCAGGGCTTTGGTGCCAAATACAATCTGACATTCTCCCCTGGATATGGCATCCACTTGGCCCCGGGTGGGCTTGTTTGGAATAAATGCGGGCATCATCCCAACACTGCGAAAAATGGCCTCGGAAAACAAAAACCGCCGTTCGGCCGACTCTGCATCTGGAAGCACATACAAGACTTGCGCCTTATTTTGCATCACAATTGCAGCGGTGAGCAGGGCGATTGTGGACTTGTTGGTCCCAACCTCACCCTGCAACAAACGGACCATCGCATGCCCGCTCTTGAGGTCGCGCCGGATCTCGGAAAACGCCAATTCCTGGGCGTCATTGAGCTTCAGATGATGCTGCGAAGCCAGCTCGCCGACTGCAGCGTGCAAAATCTTATGGGCGATGCCGCGATCTGGGTTGCGACTCTTGGCGCGCCAACCAATTCCAGCCTGAAGCAATAACAGCTCCTCAAAAGCCAAACGGCTTCTGCCTCGCCCAGCCTGATTCGCTGGAAAATGGGCATCACGCAGAGCAATATCCCGCCCGATAAGCCTGTGATATTCGACCAAGCGCCGAGGAAGCGGCTCTCGAAGCTGGCCCATAATACTGGCCAGCGCAGCACCTGCGAAAGCCCGAAGCACTGTATCGTCGACGCCTTCAACACCGTACACGGGCAACAAACCGCTGCCTCGCCCATCGACGCCTACCGTCTCGGCCTGAAACATCGCGAAGCCATCTTCGCTCTCTTCCGGCACGCCGATAAAGGCCAACTCCATCTCAGTGAACCAACCGTCCCATCCACGGGGCGCCTCACCCAGCCAAGCAAACCGAATCACGCCCGCGTGGCGAACATCGAGGGTCAATTCATAACGAATGCCATCCGCGCTCAACCGAACGAATCGAGACTGTAAGCGGCCCCGAACCATCACAGGCTCCTCTGGGCTACCCAGCTGCTGTTCAGACACATCCGTCTCATCTTCACCACCGGGCTCAGCGAATCCAGCGAGTGGCACACGGATGTGGTCTTTGGGCTGTCGAATCAAGAAATCTGAGATGGTGTCAATACCCACCGTGTTCAATATCTTGATCGTCTCCTCATCGAGTAAACCAAGCGCAGCAATCTGGCGCCCTGTACCCTCGGGGTGGTTCCATTCCAAGCGCCTTGGCGACCGCTCACCGGATGAACGGGGCGAATACTTCGGAAGGTTGAGCCACGCGTATGGGTCTTCTTCTTTTTCGACGGCAACGCTGACTTGATCGTCACTGACCGCATCGACGGTCTTTTCGTCTGCATTTTCCTGTTTTTGTTCAGGACTGACTGGCTCAGCACCAGCTACAGATACCGGCGTGTTGGGAGCGGCACCCGTAGATGCCTCGTCTGCCTGAACAGCTGGGGGCTCTTCTGAGCGCTCCCGCCGTGGCCGACGGTCCCTGCGTGATGGCTTAGAGAGCCTTGATTTGGAGACCAAGTCGTGACGGCGTGCGCCCAACTCACCCAGCTTGACAATAGGGTCAAGAATCGCCCGGGCCTTGCCGATGATTTGCCCACGAGCGTCAACGCCCGCCGCATCAAAATCGGCCATAAGCACAGCCAGTTCCGCTACCGCCTCAACCACACCCACATCAAGATCGATCCCTTGGCCGATCTTATGTAAAAGCCGTAAAACTGTGGCCCCTGTGTACTTGGACTTTTGGAGGCGTTCAGCGTCGAGACTCACCCACTCTAGGGTCCTTCGCACGGAGGCCAAGTTAGACCAAGCATCAACATTCAGCGTAGATTGTTCGTTGTTTGACATGTGATCCCCTAAATGTAGAGGACTTCAGTGATGACCATTTTACGGTCACCACCGGGGGCACGAACCGTGATCTCATCGCCGAGTTCGGAACCGACCAGCGCACGGGCAATCGGACTCAGAACACTGATGAGACCATTCTTCACATCGGACTCAAACTCACCGACGATGCGGTACCGAGACTTTTCATCGGTTTCCGAATCTTCGACGACGACAGTCACGCCAAAAACCACCCGATCGGAGGGCTCTATCTTTTTAACGTCGATGACCTCAGATGCGGCGAGCTTGCTCTCCATGTCGCGAACACGACCCTCTGTGAGACTTTGACGCTCTTTGGCGTCCTCATACTCGGAGTTTTCGGAAAGATCTCCGTGGGCGCGCGCTGTTTCGATGTCTTTGACAATCTGTGGACGCACCACTTCTTTTAGATATTTGACGGTCTCAGCGAGCCGTTTGTGGCCCTCTGGCGTCATGGGATTGCGCTGCATTTTTATTACCTTGGTGAGTCGTCTACCAGAATCGACGTAAAACCGGATTCGGACAGACAGAAAGAACGCTGGCAGTGTATCAGATCAGCAAGCTTGTGGCCCGTAGATGATGCAACCGTCTCGCACAGTGAGCCGCACAAGCCCCCTAAGAAGCCGACCCGCGAGGGGTTCATTCATTCCCTTCGACCGGCCATTAGATCCCTGAACCTCTAAATGCTCACAATCGAGGACCACAATATCGGCGCACGCACCGACCGAAATTTCAGCGACGCGCCCCACAACACCAGCCGGACCCGACGCCATCGCTGACACCACGGTTGAGATATCGCCGTCGAGCCCAGTGAGTGCAGCCCGAAATGCACTCTCCAAGCCCACGGCTCCAGGCTGTGCATGCATAAATTCCATCTCTTTTTCGATACGGGAGTGAGGAACGTGATCGGCGCATATGCAGTCGATGGTGCCGTCCCTCACTGCAGCCAAACATGCCAACCTATCGGCCTCACCCCGAAGTGGAGGCAACAGGCGAGTGGCTGTGTCATAGACCGACAAATCCACCGCTTCATCTGTCAGGCACAAATTTCTGGCCGGTACAGCAGCACTTATCGCCAAGCCACTGGCCTTGGCCTGTCGAACCAGCGATATGGGGGAGGCCGTCGTGACTGCACTCAAGTGAACCCGCGCGCCAGTCAGTCTTGCGAGTGCAACAGCACGCGCCACGCCGATTTCTTCTGCAGCCGCCGGAATCCCACGGAGGCCGATGCACACAGACACCCGGCCTTCGTGCATCACACCGCCAGCCTCTAGCGCCGTGTCTCCAGGACGCACCATCACCACGCGCTTGAAAGGCCGCACATAATCAAGCGCCCTGCGCAGCACCCCAGCGTTCATCATGGTTCGCCGCCCATCCGAAAAGGCAATCGCGCCTGCCTCGGCCATCAACCCCAACTCGCTGAGGTCCTCCCCATCAAGGCCCAAAGTTAAGGCCCCAGCGACTTCAATCCTGGCCCCCGTCACGGCAGCGGCACGCGCGAGCAAATCAGACACTGCCACCGGAGTGTCTATCGTCGGCTCGGTTCGTGGAGATGCAACGATGGTCGTAAATCCACCTGCAGCGCCAGCCTCTGAACCGCTGGATAAGTCCTCTCGCCAGCACATTCCCGGGTCGCAAAGCTCGGCTCCAAGGTCGATAAAGCCAGGC
>DBIS01000026.1:0-17589 GCA_002296975.1 Deltaproteobacteria bacterium UBA796
CCGACCGCCCTTTGTCTAGCCATCGCTTTGTTGGACCCGATTACAGCATGTTGGCGGATTTTCCTTATGCGGACGACCTCGCTGCGAGTGCCGAGGCCCAGGCCGATATGGTTGGACAAATCCAGACCCTGCTGAGCAACGCAGTGCATATCGAGGACGCGTCATATTCGGCGCTTGATGGGGTGCTGTCGGTCGTGGTGGAGAGCTTAACGCCGGGCCATAATGTGCCAACCGGCTTCACCAGCGAACGGCAAATGTGGGTGAGTGTCACGGTGATAGACGAAGGGGAGACAGTGTACAAATCGGGCGATTTGGATACATTTGGTGACCTGCGCGACCCACTCAGTTTTGATGTCATCACCGGAGAGGCTGAACTTGATGAAGACCTGGTCAACTTTCAGTCGCTGAATCTCTTGCGGGTCGGCGACGTCGCCATCTCGGCCTTCGAAGTGTACGAGACGGTGTTTCCCTTCGACGCTGATTATATTTGGCGCCGCAGCTTGGCGCCGCTCGAGGCACGCCCCTTGAGTTATCAACTGCCGGCCATGGGTGCATCCGCTCGCATCGAGGTGGCCCTGCATTATCGCAACCTTCCACCTTATGTTTTGCGCGCGCTGCAGCTCGACGCTTATGTCGACCAGCTGAAAATTTTTACCCTCGACGAAGTGGTCATCGGTGGTGAGAAATGAAGCTGTTGGGCTTGGCCATGTGTTTCGGCCATCTGGCAGGATGCAGCGTGTCATCCGCCGACCCGTGTATGGATGGCTTTGTTCGCTCAAGCAAGGGCGAGTGTGTGGCCGATACACCCGCCAACGACTCAGCATCCAGGGAACAACCCGATCCCGACACCGGCTCTGGGGCGGTCCCTGATACCGGCGTTCCAGTCCAAGCACCCGACCCTTGCGACACGCCAGACCCCTCCGATGGCTTTCCTTCAGGCACCGTCGACTGCACCGCTGGTCGTTGCACAGTGGCTGCAGGCAGCTTTTATATGGGCTCGGTTGACGGGCATAACGATGAGTGCCCAGTGCGCCAAATAGAGCTTTCAACCTATATTATTGACAAAGATGAGGTGAGTTGGAGCGATTATACTACCTGTATAGATACCGGTACGTGCACACCGCTGCCAGCGTGGTGTCAGGCCCGAGCTGCGTCTGTTGGCGGCAGCAGTGCTGACGATGTGGCAGTCTTTTGTGTCACTCACGGACAAGCCCAAAACTACTGCAACGCTGTCGGGGGGAGACTCCCAACCGAAGCAGAATGGGAAAAAGCCGCAAGGGGAACACAGGGTTCCAAGTGGCCATGGGGAGACGCCACCCCCACCTGTGATTTTGCAAATTTCCGCTTTGTGTCTTGGTATTGCCAGGCCGGTGTGGTGGCGGTGGGCCGCTTTGAAAACGCCAGTCCATTTGGGGCGCGGGATATGGTGGGCAACGCTTGGGAGTGGGTGGAAGATGCCTATGATGCGGAGTGGTATCGGGTATCTTCGACCGTCGACCCATCGGGGCCAATCACAGATTGTCATGACGCTGTGGGAGCCGAGGCCGGTGGCTGTGTGGAGCGGGTGATGCGTGGCGGGGCCTTTAACAGCACCGAGTTCAACACCCGCTCGGCCGCTCGTTCAGCCGCCGAGCCAGACAGGATCGATGATAATATAGGCTTTCGTTGTGCTTATGATGTGGCCGGCTGACTCAACTCGGTGGGGCCCACGCGATGTGCCGAGGGACTGTAAAAGACGCTTCCAAAAGCACGGTTCCCACCCAAGGAATGTGGGCGCTCACTCTGTCGACTGTGCTCAAGCTGCCAAGTCCAATATGGGCAGAGACTGGCCCAAAGCCACCGAAGCCTTGATGGTTTGACACCAGGGCACTGAAGACTGTCCCACCCGCCTCGACCCGAATCACGCTGCCGGCGGGTGCGCTGACTTTCAGGTAATTTTCAGTGGTGCAACCGGTGGACAGGAGTAACCACGGCGAGCGGCTGTAATCGCCCACCAACAGGTCGAGAATCCCGTCTGCGTTGATGTCTCGGGCGACCAATCCTCTGGTGGCGGCATTTTGGGGCAGTCCCAAGTCCAGGCCTTGTTCAGAAAAGGTCCCCAATGTGGTCTGCATCCATGCCCGCACAGGGCTGCCGTCACCTGGGCTCATAAAGGAAAAGTTGCTGGCGGTGGTCAGGATGTCACTGAGGCCATTATTGTCCAAGTCGACAATGGCTGTGCCCCAGGGCATCTCGTGGTCGCCGCTTTGGGGTGTGATGCCAAATGCCGCCCAATGATCGACAAAGCCCATCTCGGTTTGAATATAGGCGAACTGTTGGCTGGAGGCCGCCACCAGCACATCGAGTTGACCATCGTTGTTGAGGTCGCCAAAAGATGCGCCCATGCAATAGGTGGTCGGGCAAGCGCCCAGGCTGGTGTCGACCTCAAAGCTGCCATCGCCGTTGTTGAGCGCCCATTGATTCGGCTCAACCTCTGGGCCAAAGTCATTGCACAAATAGGCGTCTAAAGCGTCATCGTCGCCCCACACCATCGGGCTTGCATCGAAGGTCGCGCCGACGGGCCCGGTCGTTGACGATACCAGGGTCTCAAATAAACGGTCATCGGTTTGCACGGCGAGTTGCGGGCCGCCAAGGAGCTCGCAGGTGTACCCGGTGGGCGCGAACAGATCTGAGCGACCATCGCCGTCAAAATCGCCCACGGTGATCTCGAGCCAACCACATTCACGGCCGGGCTCGGAAGGGGCGTCAACGATTCGGTCGCTCAGCGGGTCATCATCTAAAAAAGACCAGACGATATCCACGGTTGCGGAGAAAATAAGCAGGTCTTGTTCCCCGTCGTGGTCGATGTCGGCCATGGTAAAGCGGGCGTTGATGGGGGTGTTGATATGGCCGGTGCGGGTACCATCGATTCGCGCCCACTGAAAACGGCCGGGTTGGTGCCAGACAGCTGCGAAAGCGGCATCTTCTGAGTTGTGGTCTTGGGTGAGACCAACAATGCCGTACTGCACCTGGTGGGGCGATGACCAAGCCTCGGTCGTGGCGATGTCGAGGCTGCGGTCGGTATATTGGACAGTGGCTGCGGGGTCTAAGCATGGGCGATGGGCGCCAAGGGTCCAACCCGGGTCGGTTGTTGGAGGCGGATCACCGGAGTCGTCGCCGGAGTCGTCGCCGGAGTCGTCGCCGGAATCCCTCGGCTGTGGGTGTTTTCCTGTGTCCCCAACAGACCCGTGGGGGCTCGCGCTATCGCCGCCCTCACCAGACACTGCTTTGTCTTGCTGACAAGCAGCGGCAGTGGTCAGAACACACAATATTAGCCAAGCGCGGGCGAGCATGGGGCTGAGCCCACCCAGAGCTTGAACATGGCTGTTGATGCTGCTTCGGTTCATGGTGTACCGCCTCTACAGTAGCCCAAGTTCGGTCAACATTTGGCGTGTGGGTCCCAAGTCTGCGAGGTCGGCTTGGTTGATGGTCGCGAGCTGGTTTTTACCCAAGGGCTTGACGTCTGGGTGGGGACGAACACCGGGCCGAGTGGGATACTCAAAGCCTTCTTGGGCAAAGTAGCTTTGGACGTCTTCGCTGAGAAGCCAGCGGATAAATGCCTCAGCGGCGGCCTTTTTGGGACTGCTTTTGGGTATGCCGACCCCCGACACCATCAACACATTTCCTATATCTCCAGGCTCAGAAAAGCTGTAGTTTGCTGCACGGCGTTCATGCTTGTCGAGGCGGTGCAAATAATAGTGGTTCACCCAGCCCATCTCGATGGCACCAACATTGGCTGCCGCGACTTGCGGGGAGTTTTTAGGGTAGGTGGTGGGCTCGTTTGCGAGCACGCCTTCGAGCCAAGTGCGGGTCTTTTCTTCGCCCCAAGCGTGGCGTATCACCGAGAGGTGAGCGTGAAGGCTTCCGTTGGCCGGCGCCCAGCCCAGCTTGCCCTTCCATTTGGCCAAGGACAGTTCTTCAAGGCTTTTCGGTAGCTGCTCTGGGCTGAGTTTGGTGGTGTCGTACACCAACACCCGCAATCGCCCCGATGTGCCTACCCATTCACCTGTTTGACCGCGGTACTCCGGGGAAACCGTGTCGAGAATGTCTTCGCTCAAAGCCGCCAACACACCGCGTTTGGCCAAGATGCCCAGGTGCCCAGAATCTTGGGCAAAGATGAGGTCGGCTGGGCTTTGCTCGCCCTCGGTGAGCAATCGGGTCACCATTTCGGCGGTCTTGCCGTACTGCACATTGACCCGAAAACCCGCATCGTCGGGGATGCGCTCAAAAAGCGGCCCGATCAAGGATTCTCCGCGGCCCGAATAGACCGTCAGCACAGGTGTTTCGGCCTCAGCGGGCACAGCCTGGTCTGCATTGCAGCCCCACGCCAGCACCAGCAAGCCCGTAAATAACGCTCGAAGCACGATTATGCCTCGTAGTCTCGCAGCATTTTGGAGATCTCCATGGTGTGGAGCTCCTCTTGGCCAATCAATCCGCGGGCGTACTCCTCGAGGTAAATCGAGCGGTCAGCGACTGCGATAAGCAGTTGTTTGTATAGGGCGACCGCAGCACGCTCGTGCTCCAGAGATTCCAACAAAAGGGCCCCGATGCTGTGCTTGTGGGTCTCTTCGATAGGGGCGATCGATACGGTAGGATGCCCCTCCAAACCCGTCAAGATTTCGCCGGCTTGCTGGGCGTGAAGCAAGGACTCAGTCGCTTGGGCGCGGAAAAAATCCACGATTGGAATGCGGTTTGGACCCCGAACCATCAACCCATAGTGAGTGTAGCGGACCACACCGGCAAGCTCGTATTCGATGATGTCGTTCAGAATTTTGTGGGTAAGGTCGAGGTCGAGGTTTTCCATTTTACCGTCCATTGAGGTCGCACCTTTAACCCAACAAGGCCATTCGGCGATATGCTGGGTGAATACATGAGAAAAACCCTCGCCAGCACAGGCTTCATCGCAGCATCGATAATCTTCGGGTGTGGCTCACCAAAGCCACAAGCCCTCCCTGGCGATGTGGCCGATGTTGGGGCTGACGACACCCAAGCTGAAGACGACAGCCTCATCGATACGCCCCCAGTAGACACCGGCCCTCCCAATACAGACACACCCGCAGATGACGGGGCTGAGGATGACGGCGATTGGGATGGCGACGGTATCGATGATGACATTGAAGGCAGAGACCGGCCAGGTGGTCCGGTTGACACCGATGGTGATGGTATCCCTGACTATCAGGACCTCGACGCTGATAACGACGGCATTCCCGATAGCATCGAAGGCGGGCCACCCACCCCAGCGGGCCATCCCCCTGATACAGATGGCGACGGGGTGCCCGATTTCCGTGACACCGACACCGACGGCGATGGCATAGTGGATAGCCTGGAGTCCACCGATGACCTCGACGGTGATGGCATCCCTCAGTGGCGCGACCCCCGCGCTGACGGCCCCACCCCAGCCATCGAGCTGGTGCCCATATCGACTGCGTTTAATGAACCTGTTGGCATCGATTACCACCCGCCATCAGACTCGGTGATCATCTCTGTTTATTATCCGGAAGGCACGCCCCATAATTTCGAACGCATCCTTAACGATGGCACCCACGTGCAGTTTTCTGATTTTTCAGGGCTTTCCGATGAGGTCAAAATCGCCACCAGCCGCTCGGGAAACCCAGGAGGATTTCCGCCCGGATTATTATTTGTGGGCAACGGTGCCGATGGTCAAATTGTTCGCATTTCTGCCGATGGCTCGGAAATACAAGACCCTTGGGTGGACCTGCCGGGTGCTGGCAACGGGCTAATGCGCGGCTCTCTGTACGTAGACCCCACCGGCGCATGGGGAGGCGATTTGGTTGTCTGCACCACAGGCGGTGAAGTGTGGCGAATCAACGTTGACGGTGAGCCAAGTTTGATTGCCGATGTGGACGTTCATCTGGAGGGGCTGCTGATCGTGCCTCCATCGGTTGAGCGCTACGGTCCGCTCGCTGGCAAGGCCATCGCGGGTGCAGAGGCTGAGGGCTTGCTATGGGCGTTTGGCACCGATGGTTCAGTGGCCAGCTACGATTTGGGGGTCAACATTGAAGACATCGACCTGATCATGCCTGGGGAGAACTTTTTTGGGGTCAACTACGGTGGGGGGCAGTTGATGGGCACCCCATCGCACTATTTTAACAGCATTGTAGGCGATATATTGCTCACCCAAGAGGGCATAGCGGAGGGTGCTACCGGGCTGTATCGTTTGCGCTGGACCGGCGACACCCTGCTGGCGGAGATGTTTAGCCTGGTCGAGGGATCGGCTTATCCAGCCCAATGGGAGCATGTGACCTTTGCAGGTGCTGGCATCCGCGAAGTCCCTTCTGAGTAAATTAGAGGAGGCGGTGGCTGCTGCTCAAGTGGTGGGGGTTTCACCCTCACGGTCATCAAAAACCAAGGTCTTCTCAGGCCAGCGGAGGGCCGCGAGCCCGCCTTCGAATGTATCGGTCGCCCCTTTGGCCCGTTCTAAAAACCGTCGACCCACGCTGTAATCGACGCAAAACACATTTTTTCGTGGGCCCGCCCAGTCTGTGAAGCGTGCGGTAGCCCAGGCATCAGGTTTTCCGGCGACCACCGCGTCTTCACGGCGCCGCCAATAATGTCCGACCACCACAGCTGGGGTTTCATCATAGGTGTTCCACCAGTCAAAACGCTTGACGTAGCGCCACTTCCCCCCGACGAAGAAAATATCCGAAAAGGGGACACGCTCCTCTTGGCCGCTGGTGAGCACCTTTATCGGGTGCAGGCTTTGGCGTTCTTGGGCAGCCGTCGCATGGTTGGGCAGATCCCGGTTGGGTCGAATGTCGAGCCTCACCAGTTGGGCGAATTCGTCTCGCTCGGCCTTTTCGGCTCTCCACAACCCTCTGGCTTTGTGGTCTTCACGAATGCTCTTGGCCCACGCGCGAGCGAGACTGCTAATGTCGCCAGTTTTGGGCAGCTTCTTGATGCCCGAGCCATTCCAGCAGGCATGGACCACGCGCAGGTCTTCTCTTTCGAGCACCAAAGGCAAAGAAGAAAAGAAGCTCAGGTATCGGGCTGCATCGGCTGGCTTGGCGACAGTGGCGTCAAAATGCTCCACATGCACTTGGCCGTTGGCTGCGTATTGGTATTGGTCTGTGTCATCGCCCCAAAACCAGCCGTTCCCTTCTTTTTTATCGTTGAGCAAGATGTTGAGCTCGTGGTTCCCCAAAACGCAATGGGCCACGCCGGCCTCGACGAGCCCCATCACCAAGTCTACGACCGCGCCACTGTCGGGCCCGCGATCGACGAGATCCCCCACAAACACCAAGGGGCGGGTGACCGTTTTAGCCACCGGGTCACATCCCAAGCGAAACAGCAGTCGTTTTAAGGCTTCCACCTCACCGTGGACGTCCCCGATGATGTCGAGAGGACCGTCGGGTAGGGGCTGAATCAAGCTTGGCATATCGCCACCTATCATAATCCTTAAAGTCCGTGGCTTGGGCGGTACTCACCGTGATAGCCTGCACACATAAAGAGGACATATCGTCATGGTTAAATACTTCGCGCTCTTCGGTTTCGTGCTCACCGCCTGCTATGAGAAGTCACCCCCGTCTGCAGACGAACCCGCGGGGCATGCTGGTGCGATATCGAGTGACATCGTCGATCACGATAACGATGGGTTTTCTGAATTCAACGGAGATTGTAACGACAGCGACGCCATGATTGGCCCTCAGGCTGAAGAGGTTTGTGACGGCATTGACAACGACTGTGATGGTCTCATCGATGAAGAACCCACAGACAGCGTGACTGGATACGTCGATGCCGACGCCGACGGCTACGGTGATGCAGACAAGCCGGTACAGGCCTGCCCCTCGTGGTTTTTAGACCCCTATGTCGACAACCTTTCCCGTAACGACCGGGACTGTAACGACGCCGACCCCACCATTTATCCTACCGCTCGCGAGATGTGCGACCTTATCGACCAAGACTGTAAGGCCGAAAACGATGGGTTTGGTGCGGATGGCATCCCGGTTTATGCCGATGAAGATGGCGATGGCTTTGGCCTAGGTTCAGTGGCCGCCCGAATATGTCTGGATGAAAACTTTCCCGATATGGGCTTTGGTGACGCGCCCGAGCTTGGCTTGTCTTTGGTCGCCACCGACTGTGACGACACCGATGCCATGACCTATCCTGACGCCGAGGAGTATTGCAACGACACAGATAACGACTGTGATGGCGTCGCCGATGACAACGCTGTGGACCGCTCAGAGTGGTTTTTTGATGGCGATGGCGATGGTTTTGGAGATCCGAGCTTATCTTTGGGCCTGTACTGCGCCCTCGAGGGCATGGCCGATAAAGCCGATGATTGCGACGACAGCAACAGCGAGATTCATCCTGAGGCTGTCGAGGTCTGTGATGGGGTGGATAACGATTGCGATGGTGGTGACGATGAGGGGTTGACCACGGTCTTCTTCCGCGACGCCGATGGCGATGGCTACGGCGACGGCGACTGGCCCTCAGACCATTGCGATGACCCCGGCGAAGGCTTTGCCGACGATGATGACGACTGCAATGACGCTGACGACACCATCAATCCCGCTGCCCTCGATACGGCTGGAGATGAGGTCGACCAAAACTGCGATGGCATCGAACTGTGCTTTGTCGATGAAGACGAAGACGGGTTTACCACGGACTCTCCAGCCCTCACGCCAAGTCCAGACGGACTGTGCAGCGGTGCTGGCTTGGCCCTGGCGGATGCGCCCGCTGGCGACTGTGACGATTCCACCCCGGGCATAAATCCTGGTGCGGTTGAAGCCCCTGGCGATGGGGTTGACCAAGACTGCGACGCCACAGAGCTTTGCTATATAGACGCTGACGACGACGGTTATGTGTTGGACTTCGAGACCACCACATCGAGTGCAGATATCAGTTGTACTGGTGCCGGGCTCGCCCATGCGGGAGCCATGATGGGCGATTGCGCAGACGATGACCCAGAGAGCACGACCACCCACGATGATGGCGACTGTGATGGCGTCGTGACCGACGATGATTGTGATGACGAAAACACTGATGTCGGTCTTTGCTTTCGCAGCTTGTCGGTGGGCCTTACTCACAGTTGCGCCATCGCCAGCGATGGGGCCGCACACTGTTGGGGCGCGAACGAATACAACGAATCCCAACCGCCTTCAGAGGTCGTATTTGAGAAGCTCAGCGTGGCCCTGGGCTTGAGTTGTGGGTTGACCCCGGACGGCGATGCTCGGTGTTGGGGCATGGGCTCAGTTGATTCTGATCCCTTCGCAGATGTACCTGAGGGTGTTTTTGTGGACATCTCGGTGGGGTGGGAACAGGTTTGTGCGCTCGACGACGCTGGCGGAATCGTCTGCTGGGGTATGGTCGAGGAAGGCCTGTTCGACGATATGTCGCCGCCGTCGGGTGTCTTTAGTTCTTTGTCCCAAGGTGACAGCGATACCATTTGTGCCATTGGTGAGGCCGGTGTCGTCGAGTGTTGGGGCTACGCCCCGTCTGGCGTTTTGCCGGGTTCGGACTACAGCCAGGTCGTCACAAGCCCGGACGGCGTTGTGGGCCTTGTTGGCGACGGTACGCTTGAGGGTTGGCCTGAGGATGTGACTGAGGGGCTTGAGGGGTCGTACACCACAGTGAGTTTGGGCTCCGAGGCTATTTGTGGCCTTGATCTAGGCGGGAACATCCACTGCGGGGGTTTTATGGATTTGTTTCCACCGACCGGTGAATACGCCGATGTAGGGGTGGGTGATGGCTTTGGCTGTGCCCTGGATGTCGACGGTCAAATCGACTGCTTCGGTATGTGCTTTGAGTCTACCTGTGACGTTCCTGGCCTTTAATCCCGACGCTTAAATGACCGCTTTCATCTTTGGGATACTGTTTGCCTGTGGCATCCGAAGTCCGGCGGCGGAGTCGGCCAACCCCTCGGCAGACACCTATGTCTCGGCCTCTGTCGACGCATTGGTTGGCCCGTGGACCAACCGCCTAGATGCCGCAACGAGTCCGTATTTGAAGATGCACGGCCACGACCCAGTCAACTGGTATCCTTGGGGCGATGCCGCCTTTGCAGAGGCCGAACGACGGGGGGTGCCGGTCTTTTTGTCTATCGGCTATTATGCGTGCCACTGGTGCCATGTGATGCACCGGGAGTCGTTTAAAGACCCGGCGGTTGCGGCCTATTTGAACGACAACTTTGTCGCCATCAAGGTCGATCGAGAAGAGCGTCCAGACATCGATGCATTGTATATGGACGCAGTCCACATGCTCAATGGCAATAATGGCGGTTGGCCAGCGAGCATTTGGATGACACCTGAGCGTGTTCCCTTTTTCGCGGGCACGTACTTTCCGCCCAAAGGTCGCTACGGTCGGCCGGGCTTTAAGGAACTGCTCGAGCGCATCACCCGTGACTGGAGAACGAAGCCGATCGAGATCGCTGCCTTCGCCAGTCGCACCGGTGAGCGCATGATCGCCCGAGCCTCGTCCAAGGGTGGAGGCCTGATACCATCAGGATTG
Source organism: Deltaproteobacteria bacterium UBA796 (assembly GCA_002296975.1). Taxonomy (GTDB): domain Bacteria; phylum Myxococcota_A; class UBA796; order UBA796; family UBA796; genus UBA796. Next base: position 10,507 of record DBIS01000026.1, read on the forward strand.
TCTGATAAAGCAGCCGCGCAGTTGTTGGGGTCTTGGAGCCCGGAGCACCGTGGTTGGGGCGCTCGCCGTCAGTTTCCCATGAGCGCCAATCTTCAGTTTATGCTTTGGCACAGCGTTAATCATGCAGACAAGGCCGCCGGTGCCCTGGTGACCGCCCAGCTAACAGCCATGGATGAGGGTGGTATTCATGACCACTTGGGCGGCGGATTTCATCGCTATACGGTCGACGCCGATTGGTTGGTGCCGCATTTTGAGAAGATGCTTTACGATAATGGTCAGCTCTTGGCGGTGTACGCAGAGGCTGCGGTGGCGCAAAGCAATCCCCGGTTTGCACAGGTGGCCCAAGATATCGGGGACTATTTGATATCCAAAATGCAGCATAAACGCGGTGCATTTTATTCGAGCGAGTCCGCGGACTCTGAGGGTGAAGAGGGCACATTTTATGTGTGGACCCCAGAGCAGATTAAATCCATCGTCTCCGACTTTTCAGTGTTTAATCTGGCTTTTCCGGTGACTGACTCTGGAAACTTTGAGGGCCGCCGGACGGTGCTCACCCGTGTGGCGGGTGTTGATCCAGAGCGCACAGATTTGGCTTCGGATCGGGCCCTTTTGTTTGCTGCCCGGGACACCCGCGAGCATCCGCCTACCGATGACAAGTTGGTGGTGGCCTGGAACGGTCTGGCCATCGGCGGGCTGTCGCGCACCGGTCGGTTGTTGGGTCTGCCTCGTTTTATCGTCGCCGCTCAAGAGGCTGCAAACCATGTGCTGAGTGTGGTCGACCAAGGTCGTGTGCCCCGATTGGTCGCTCAGAACGCGCCGATGGGGGTTTTAGAGGATTATGCATTTTTGGGAAATGGGCTCATGGATTTGTATGAGGCCGACCCCAATCCCCGGTGGTTGCTCGCTGCAGCGGCCATCGCAAACACCATGTTGGAACGCTTTTATGATGCCAGCACGGGTGCGCTTTATCAGGCCGATAAGTCGGTCACATTGTTGGTCCGCAAGACTGATCTGACCGATGGTGCAGAGCCATCGGGGCCCGGCCGTGCATTACGATTACTCAGCCGGCTTCGTGCTTTGGGCGCACCGGTCGCCAACACAGCCGTGCTTGATAAAGCCCTCTCTCACGCCAGCTGGATATTCAAACGCTCGCCCAGTAGTGCGGTCAGCTTGGTGTCGGTCGCCGATAGGGTGAGCCGAAAATCCACCGAACTTGTGATCGCTACCGACGACTTGAAAGACCCCAAAGTTGTCGCGATGTTGGGTGTCTTCAACCAAACTGTGCGCCCCCACACGGTGTTGTCGGTGCTCACGCCCCAGGCCGCCCAAAAACTGAGCGCCTTTGTTGGATTGCTGGGCAAGACCCCCGGCACCTCCGGCCCCCGCGCTTTTGTCTGCCATGACGGGGTCTGTCATTTGCCAACCGACGACTTGGTCTCCCTCAAGGCCCAACTCGACGGTTGATTGGGGTATGCTCCCTCCCACTGGAGCCATCATGACCGCAACCCCGCTGCTGACCGACGACTACCACCTTTCTTTATCCATCGGTAAGGCCTTATGGGATGACCTGGTGGGGGCCGCGCTCCCTTTGAAGGTGAAGGACGGAACCTTCGAGCTCGGCAAAATCGTATTGAGTGGTGTTCGGCAGTTGGGGGTCCGCCAACGTGTTCGCGGCTTGCTTGAAGACCGGTCACCACCTGCGCCATTGGTGCGGGTCAAAGACCGAGCAGCCCAGTTTTGGGCCGACCATCGCGACGAGGTGTCGGGGGTGGTTAACGAAATGTTTAGGGTCGAGGGAGACTGGTCGGTCGAGATCGATAAAGAGGGCACAGAATTTCATTATGCCCCACAAAAAATTGGGATCGACGCCCACATCAAGGCCACCATTACCGGCACTGCCTACCTAATCCGAGATTCGGTTGAGATACCGTTTACCATCGAAAAACGCATTGGGGCTTCCGCACACTTGGGGAGCATTCGCTACGACAAAGACAAGCGTGCGGTAGTTGGCGATGTTGAAGACCCATTTATCGATTTGGGTGATGGCATGATCTTGCAGGCATTGTCTCAGGCCGGCGCGCAGCTGCTCGCCAAACAGACCGAGCGATTCGCGGCAACACCGCTCATTAAAAAGGGGCAACTCGAAGACATGGTCTCGCCGGCGGGCGGTCCGCTCAACCTCAAGATGGGTATCGACGATGTGCGCATTGAGGTGTCGGAGAACGAGCTCAAACTCAAGGTGCGTTTTGCTTTTGAACAGCCCCAACTGACTGGAAACTAGGTTTTTAGCCTCCCCATAGGCTCTGCGGGTGCACCTTCATTTTGTTGATCAAACGGTAGATTTCATTTGGCCGCGACTTGCTCACATCATCCTCAACCCGGTTGGGGTATTTTGGAAACAAGAGCATGCCGTCTGCGGGGACCGTGATGGCGGGCGATGAAGCGGTGTGGAGCTTCTGTCCGCGGGTAACAGCCTGAAAATTTACAAGCCCAGGTTTGAGTGCAAGTTGGGGGCTATCAAAGCGCTGTGCAAAGGTTGTTTGATAGAATTGTAAATCGGGCTTTTTCCCGGCCAGTGTCGCGATGGTGTCACCGGCATGAATGGTGTCTGCGAGGGCGAGGGTGTTGCATATGGTCTGCCAGCACAGCGCCTCGGCCCTATCGTTAAAGCCCTTTGCAGACAGCTCCAATGTGATGCCGGTGCGGCCACGGTCGACCACATATTCATCGCCGCATTTCGAGCCTGATGAAAACCCATGGCTGGGGTCGCGGGTGACCCAGGTGTCGCAGGTGCTTACCGCTCGGGCCCAATGCCATCCCGTCTTGTTCCACGGAAAAATGTAGAAGGGGTGCTGGGTCTCGAGGATGGTTTGATGGAAATCGATAAACACATCGGCGTGCTCTAAAATAGGCATCAGCTGGCGTGCCCGGAGGTCTTCGTGTCGCCCATGGCCGGTATCTAAAAAAACCCGATTGAGGTCGGCCTCAAGGTAGCGAACATTCTCTAAACCTGCTTCAGGGTTGCCGATAAAGACGCTTAGCCGACCGCCAAAGTCGAGGCTGCCATTGTTCAGCGCTTCGACCAGGGCCACGATGGCTGGGAGCGAACCGTGCTCGTCGCCGTGGACCATACAGCCAAAGACAATATGGGTGTCGTGGCGCTTGCCATCGTGGTGATGGGACCAACGATAGTCGTGGATGGTGGGTTTTGCGGCAGCGGTGAACTGCGCCAGCAAAGACTGTAGGCGTGGGCGGGTTTGTGTGAGAAAGCGAGTGTCCATCAACTCGATATATCATTTGTATGACTGGGAGGTTAGTGGGGCGGCTGAGGGGCATTGTTATGAACCACTTGTTTTTGATTTTCAGCTTGGTTTCGGGCTGTGCATATGTGAGCGACAAAGAATATTCCGAGCGTGTCGACGGTGGCGAGCCCAGTGTCATTGTCGATTGCGAAGACTTGCTCGTGTTTTATGCTGACGCTGATGGTGATGGTTTTGGCAGCCCCGACAATCCCGTCGAGGCCTGTGAAGCATTGGATGGCTTGGTCGATAACGACGAAGACTGTGACGACACCGACGCTGAAGCCTTTCCAGGCGCTGTGTGGTACGCCGATGTGGATGGTGATGGCTACGGAGATGAGGCTGAGCGCATTGAGGCTTGCGAGCCTGACGACGGATATGTCGGCTTGACCGGCGATTGCGACGACACAAATGCTGCCATCAGCCCAGATGCCCAAGAGGATTGCGCCACCGAGATAGACGACGACTGCTCTGGTGAAAGTAATCAGCAGGACGCGCTGGGTTGCGTGGACTTTTTCGCGGATTTTGATGAAGACGGATTTGGGGGCGAAGAGAGCGAGTGCTGGTGTAAAACCTCTACTGAGTTTCCTTTTGAAGAAGGGCTCGATTGCAATGACGGCGACGATTTGATTAACCCTGAGGCCGATGAGGTTTGCGATGATGGCGTCGACAATGACTGCGACGGCATCGCCCAAGGCTGTGGTTTAGACACGGCTTTGGGTCTCGGTGACGCCGCAGTTCATTTTGTTGGGGCTGCTGATTCCGCGAGTGGATCGGCACTGGCCTATGGTGACGATGTGGATGGTGATGGCGACCCAGATTTGTTGATTGGCGGCTATGCCACGAGTCAGGTGATGGTGGTGTCGGGCCCGGTTTTCGACGGTGTGCCCAACTCGATATTGAGTGGTGAACCCAGCAAAAGGCTTGGCCGAGATATCGCCATAGGCGACCTCAACGGCGATGGGTTGGCAGATATGATTATCGGCGCCCCCCGGGCCTCCTTTTCCTCGCGGAGTCAAGGTGGTGTCACCTCTGTGTACTGGGGGCCAGTGAGCTCAGATCGCAGTTTGGACGCGGCCGATGTTGAAGTTTGGGGTCCCGATGGCAACGCATATTTGGGCCGAAACCTTTCGGTGGGCGACATCAACGGTGATGGTGACGCTGACTTGCTAGTTGGCGCACTCGACGCCAAGTGGATGGGGGTCAGGGTCGGTATGGTTGCTGTGGTTCCGGGCCCAATCGAGGTAGAATTGGTGGACACGGTTGTTTATGGCGACAGCGCAGCTCGGATGTATGGGGTCTCTGAAAACGATAAATTCGGTATTGATATTGTGGCGACCGGGGACTGGACTGGTGATGGCATCGCGGATGTGCTCGTTGGCGCGCGCTTTGCGAACACCAATCTGGGCGGTGTTTACGGTTTCGAGTCTGGAACGGAGTTGAGTGGAGACATCACGGCCTCAGATGCCGATATTGTGATCGTCGGTGCAGGCGCGCAATGACGAACAGGTGAGACCCTAGAGATGATCGGTGATGTCGATGACGATGGCTTGGATGATTTCCTTGTGGCCGCACCGGAGAGAAACCTTGATGGCGTTAAACGGGGCGCGGTCTATGTGCTCTCCGCCATGGGCTCTGGAGAGATCACGGCTGTTGCGAGCGCAGAACTTCACGGTTTAATAGACGACGGCCGCTTTGGGCTCGCGATGACTGGGATTGGCGATGCCGATGGCAGCGGTGCGGGCATTGCTATCGGGGCGCCGGGAGAGGGTCGGGGCAAGGTCTTTATGTTTAGTGGTGGGTTGGCTGGGGTGTACACCAGCGATGACGCCATTGGTCGGGTGGTCGGCGAGGCCTTCGGCGGTGGACTGGGCAGCGCGCTTGTGGGCAATATTGACTATGACGACGACGGTTTACTGGACCTCATTGTCGGCGCAGATGGTGGCGACAGTGGCGCAGGTGAGGTGGTCGTATTTTTAGGAGGAGGGCTATGATGGCTTGGTTGATATTGTGGGCGTTTACGGTCGCCCCTGTTTTGGCCGCAGATGATTGCCCTCAGCCGGCGTCTACGGCCACATTGGCGCAGCATATTTCGAGCGCTGATGTGGCATTTTCGACCATGGACGAAAATGCGTTTCGCTCGGCCCGATGGACGGCACAGCGGGCGATCAATTGCATGGGTGAGGCGATTCAGGCCGGCCAAGCGGCGGCCTATTACCGCATGGAGGCCCTTGGCAGCTTTTTGGACCAAAATCACGCCCAAACGGTCGGGTTTTTCAAGAGCATGCTCAGGGTCGCACCTCATTATTTGCTGCCCGACGCGATGGCGCCGGCTGGGCACCCTTTGCGGGTGGACTTTCAGGTGGCCGAAGGGTCGTTACCGCTGGTTGGCGAGCCGGTTCCGCGGCCTGTCGATGGGCTGATTCGGGTCGATGGCACAGTGGCCAAGGAATTTCCGATCGATCGGCCATATTTGTTTCAGCATCAGACGGATGGGGGTTTAATCAAACATTCGGCCGTGGTGGGAGTCGGTGCCAAAATACCGGCATACGACTCGGGTCGTGGCTTTCAGTCCGGTCGTACGCAAGGGCGGGCCAAGGCCTCGGTGGACAGGGCTCAACGTACCGGTGGCGCCATTTCGGTGAACGGACCCCTCGCCATTATTTCGGGAGGTGCTGCCTTGGTTAGCGGCATCACATATGTGGTGGCCATGAGCAAGGCGGCTGAGTTTCATGACCCGTTGACATCTCAAGCCAAGCTGGACCGGTTGCGTGATAGCACCAATACCTTGGTGTGGATCAGCGGAAGCTTCGCCACGGTGGCCGTGAGTACGGGTGCTGCGGCCTTGGTGGTCGGCGGAAAGTTTTAAACTGTGGACCTTCAATCCCGCGAATTGCGTCTGATTCAGCCCATTGATAGTGGCGACTTGGCCACAGTTTACGCTGCCACAGACCCTGGATATGCCCATGTGTCACGTGCAGTCGCTGTTTTTCATGGTGATTTGGCCGATGTGGATGGCCTTGTGGCCGAGGTGGTTGCTCGGAATGACAATGCGCGTCGGGTAGAGCACCGGGGCTGTGTAAAGGCCGAAGGCGTGTACATGGTCGCTGGCCGGCCCTCCCTGGTGATGCCCTTGGTGGTTGGCAAGGACCTGGAGCGTGTGGCAAAGCGCGACGGCCTGCCCTGTGGGGTCATGGCTCGGGTGATGGCGGGGGTGGTCGAGGTGTTGATCGCGGCCAAGGCCGAGGGCGTGGTGCATGGTTTGTTATGTCCTACCCGAGTACGTCTGGATGCCTCGGGGCAGGTTTGCGTTTTGTGTCTGGGTGCCAACAGCGATAGTTCTGTTGACTTAGCTGGGGCGTTGTACTCGGAAGAGCGTGCGAGCCGGCGGTATGCACCGCCAGAAATCGTGGGCGGAATGTTGACCTCCGCCTTGGATGTTTACGCGGTTGGGGCCATGCTTGTTCGCGGAATGTCTGGACGGCTCCCCAAGCGTGCGTCCAGACACAGTGCTGGACAGGCCACGGTGGCTGACGATTCCTATTCAAGGGTCGAGCTAGCGGGTGCAAGTCCTGCGATGGCCGATTTGGTCAAGGCGTGTATGGGGTTTCGGCCGGATTTACGTCCATATCTCGATGAGATTCACGGGGTCCTGGTGGCCGAGTCGATATCTGACGATGAGTGGCAGAGGTGGGTGAACGGCGCGGTGTTGTCGGTCACGGATAATTCAGAGTTGGCTTCTTTTGTTCCCCAGCCTGCCCCCGAGCCTGAGCCTGCCCCTGAG
>DBIS01000026.1:17958-27866 GCA_002296975.1 Deltaproteobacteria bacterium UBA796
GCCTGAGCCTGAGCCTGCCCCCGCCCCCGAGCCTCAGCCCGAGCCTGAGCCTGAGCCTGCCCCTGAGCCTGAGCCTGAGCCCGAGCCTGAGCCCGAGCCGGACCCTGCCCCCGAGCCGGACCCTGCCCCCGAGCCCATCGTGCTCGGCAGTTTACCGCCACCGAGCACCGACGAAGTCGCCCGGCCTCTCGTGGTGCCCGGTGCCGACGCCGGGAGTGAGCACCCCACCGAGTTCACTGAAGACCCCGACACCGTTGACGAGCCCACAGAGGAGGTTCGGCGGCCAGATGTACTCCAGGTAGATGAAAATGCCGACCGTTGGGAGCGGATGTTAGGCCTTGACCTCAAGCCCAGCGAGGATCTGGACAAACAGTGGATTCGCGCGGCCCGCGGCGAGTCTGAGTATCAGCGCTTTGTGGTGTGGGGGGCTCTGTTTATATTTATGGGTGTGTTGGGCTGGAAGCTGTTTGGTCAAAGCCCCACTGAGACGATTTTGGACACCCCTGCAGCGGGACCAGCCGATACTGCAGATATTGCCCCCAGTCCAAGCCCTGTTCCGACACCCAAGCCAGTGGCTGCTCCTGAGCCAGTACCATCCCCAGAGCCGGTTCCCGTCCCACAGTCCACCACGCCAGCGCCAGCCGAGCGCACAAAGCCAGCGCCGCCGCCCCCGCCAGTCAGGGCCAAATCAAGGGCCAAGGCAACACCCGCACCTGTGCCAAGGCCTACCCAAAAACCTCAAGCTGAGCCTGCGCCCCCCCCTGAACCCGTGCCGGTACCCCCAAGTCCATCGACCGCAGCATTTCGCGTGACGGGCAATGCCCATACGGTTCATCTCGTCGGCGATGGCCGCCGGATCGCAGGCGGTCGGATCCCCCCAGGACGCTACACCATAGAAGTGGTTTTCCACCCCGATGACGCGCCACAAAACCAGGGAGTACTCGCGCTTGAGGCTGGGGAATCCGCGATTGTAAATTGCAAGGCAGCATTTTATCGTTGCACGGTGCGGGGGCCTTGGAAGTGACGCCATGGTGACGCCGTGGTGACATCCATGGCGCCCCCGAGCAAGTCTCGTTAGACGGCGCGCCAATTCTACACCAGGAGGACGCCATGGAGCGCACCCTTTCAATCATCAAGCCCGACGCCGTCAAAAACAACTACATTGGCAAGATTGTTGCCCGTTTTGAAGAAGAGGGCCTTCGCATTGCTGCCATGCGCAAAATGCATCTCTCTCAACGCGAAGCTGAAGGCTTTTACGCCGTGCATGCCGAGCGTCCTTTCTTTGGTGAGTTGACGGCCTTTATGTCCTCAGGACCTTGCGTTGTCATGGTACTCGAGGGTGATAACGCCATCACTCGCAACCGTGAGTTGATGGGTGCGACCAACCCTGCAGAGGCCGCAGAGGGCACCATCCGCAAGCTATATGCTGCCAGCATCGGCGAGAACGCTGTCCATGGTTCAGATGCTCCTGAGACAGCAGCGTCTGAGATCGGCTACTTCTTCCGGTCTACAGAGCTCAACTAAGCCCTCGGGCGTTTAAGCATCACGGTGAGCCAAGGCCCAGGCGGGCGCGCTCACTGTGATGTTTCCCCGTGTGCCCACTGCTGGCGCGGGTATCGATGAGGCCAGGAGCACATCGATGGGCCCAGCCTCGCTTCCACATCGAAGTACCTGTACCGCACCCGAAAACTGTACGTCGTTAACAGTGCACAGCCCCGACTCGTTTTCGATGAAATGAAGTTGCTCGGGCCGAAGGACAAGGCGAATCGACCCATTTTGGGGGCGAACAAGGGGCACTTGACCCAATAGGGTCTGTGCGTGGGCACCCTGGGCATCACCATCGATCAGGGCACAAGCCCCGGTCATAAGGGCCACAGCGGCGGTTTCAGGTTGGTGGTAAACCATCGTGGGTGAGGCATCTTGGACGATGGTGCTGCCGCTGCTTTGGGGGCCAAAGATAACCACCCGGTCTGCCAGGCTCAGGGCGGATTGTTGGTCGTGGGTGACCATCAACACCGTGGCACCTTCGTCTTGGACCACCCGGCGGAGCAGTCTGCCCATCGTGTCTTTTAAGGCTGCGTCTACATTGGCGAATGGTTCATCCAAGAGCAGAAGTGCAGGCCGTGGCGCGAGGGCCCTCGCAAGGGCGACACGCTGTTGTTGGCCCCCGGAGAGTTGGGCGGGCATCCTGAGCCCAAGGTCGGCCATGCCCACCAAGGTCAACAAGCCGTTCACCCGAGCGCTGTCTGGGCTGGGAAGCCCGTAGCCCACATTTTGGGCGACGGTCATATTTGGAAAGAGGGCGTACTCTTGAAATACGAGGCCAACCCCACGATTTTCACACGGGATGTGGTCAATACCGTCATCCGCGACCACTTTTCCATCGATGGTGATCGTTCCGGCGTTTGGAGTCACCAAGCCAGCGATGGCCCTCAATAGTGTCGTTTTGCCACAGCCTGATGGCCCTAAAAGCGCGACAAATTCACCGGCCTTGACCGACAAATTGAGTGCGTTGAGCACCGCCGTGTTGCCAAATTTGTGGGCGATATTGCTCAAGAGGAGGGGGGTAGGCTCAGCCATTTTGTCTCCATCGGTGGGTGAGGGCTGCAGCGATAAGGGCGAGGAGAACCAAGAGCAGACCCGCTACGCCGGCGTCATGCCACATCGATTCGCTGTAACGGTCCCACACACGAAAGCTGAGGGTTTTTAGACCGGTAGCGCCGCCGAGCAGCAAGGTGACTGGCAGCTCTTTGACGATGGCGTTGAAGCCGATCACAGCAGACACGGCCAATCCTGGGCCGATCGCTGGCAGAACCACAGTTCGAGCGCGTTTGAATGGGCCAGCACCGAGCACACGCGCGCTCTCTATTTGGCGGGGGTCGATGGCTGCGAAGCCGTCTCGAAGTGGGGCGAAAACTTCTGCGACAAAGCGGGTAGCATAGCCGAGCATCAACAGGGCTCCGCTGGACAAGACCACCCCGTATGCCCCGTGGCCCAGGTGGCCTGTCAGTTTGAGCGTGGTCAACACCAGCCCCAAGGCCAGGAGCACACCGGGCAGGGTCGAGCTTGCATACACGCCCTCTTCGAGCCAACCCGGGGGCTTTCCAAGACTTTGGCGCTTGGCCACCGCCCATGCCGGCAGGGTTGCGAGTGCGACGGTGAGTGCAGTACCAACGCACGCGGCGAGCAGGGTGTCGCCAAGGGCGCCCCATGGGCTCACAAACTGGAGTCCGCGCCTAAGCCCCTCAAAGACCCACATCGAGAGGGTGAGCACAGGGATGACCACCCCCAAACCGAGAACACCCACCAACACCCCGCCGCTCAACAAGCGCTGTGTTGGGCCCAAATCGATTTTGGTGACGGGTCTTTTGTTGGCTGTATCGGAGCCGATTCGCACGCCGCGGATCCACCGGGCTGCCAAAAATAAGGGCAAGGTCGCGGCCAAGGTGGCTGCCCCCAATACCGCAGCTTTGGCGATGTCTTGGGACTCGACCGCGAGGTATAGCCGCCAGGTCAGCACAGGTACGTCCAAGACGGCGACCGCGCCAAAATCACTGATGGCATAAAGCAGGGCGATAAGCCCCGAAAAGCCGATGGCGGGTCGGATTCGCACCAAGGTGACATCGATAAAGACCCGATACGCCGATGCCCCCAAAGTGGCGGCGGCTTCCTCTTCTGCTGCTGAGCTGCGGGCCAATGCAGCACCGATAATCAACTGGCTTAAAGGTGCAGTGATCACCACCAGCACCGCAACAGCGATACCAAATCCGGTCATGTGGCCAAGGTGCAGGCTATCGCCGATCCACCCGCCTGGAGAGAGGGCAGAGCGCACGGTTGCGGCCACCAGATAGCTTGGCATGGCGAGTGGGGTGAGGGTGAGCCAGGACCACCATTGGGGCACACGGGTGCGGTGTTCAACCCAAGCCAGCCACCCTCCTGCCAGCACAGAGCCCAAGGCCACGCACAGGGCCAAAAGGATGGAGCGACCGAGCAGCGACCACACCTGCGCCCCAGCGACCAGTTGTGACAGGGGCATTACGGTCCCAGTCATCGGATCGCCAGGTCGCTCGAGCACTGCAGCGGTGAGGCCAATCAATGGATAGGCCACCACGGCGACAATTAACAGGCCACCCCAAAACGATGCATGTCGGCCTTGGGTACTCATGGTTTAAAGCTTGGCCTTGAGGCCGATGGTCCAAATTCGTGGTGCAGTGGGCCTGGCACCGTAGGGCCGCCAAGAAGCGATGGTGCGGTGGTTGGTGAGATTGGTCACGCTCGCCGTGGCGCTGAGATGCTCAAAGCAGCGAAATTCAGTGGCGACGTCCAGGCTCATGCTGGGGTCGATGGGCTGGTCCTCGGTGTTTGTGCCTGCTTGGTTTCGCATCGCAGATCGTCCAGAAACACGTGTGGAGAGATGGCCGCGGTCATGCTCAAACCGAAGCGCCGCTGAGCCTTGATGGGTGGGCACATAGGGGAGCGCATCGCCCGCAGTGACCATTCCAAATTGCGGGAAATCACTGGAAAAATTCGAGCCAAACTGGGCCTGGGTGAGCGCATACGCTGCATCGAGGCCCAAGCGCCAACCTGCCCCGATATTGAAAATATGCCCCGCGGAGGTCTCGATACCGGCCACTGTGGCAGAACCACCATTGTGCTGGGTGTCGAGTTGTGCATCGGTGCAGCCTCCAGATAGGGTGCATTGGCCGGTGATATTGGCGTAATCTGAGAAGAACCCGACAAGCTCCGCATGGGCCTCACCTGCGTTTAGGCGCAAGCCAGACTCATAGTTCCACGCCGTTTCAGGGACGGCGTCGGCTTCGCTTTTTGGGGGGATGGGGCTAAACCCCTTGTTGGCACCGGCAAGCAGGCCAAGCCAGTCAAGGGCTTGAAAATACAGGCCCATACCCGGAAGCCAAATGCTGTGGGTTTCTTCATTTTCAGCCTGGGTGCTAATGCGCTCGTGGCGGATACCCGGCAGCAATGAAAGCTTCCCGATGCGGAAGTCATCGTGCAGGTGAAGGGCGATGGCGGTGGCCGAGGTATGGCTGTTCAGGGTGGTCTCGACCAGGCCATCACTCTGAATGAGACGACCGTCGCGCACATCGAAGGCCTGTTGTGTGTGTAGTCGCATCACATCGTCGGTGTGCCAGCGCAGGCCAAACTCAAGCTCATTTTCAAAGATGTCGGTCGCTATTCGCCAGTGCCCGGTGTTGGATACGCCGGTGTTGGCCAGAGAACGATCATTGCTGCCCTTCAGAATACGGTCTTCGTCAACACTGCTGTCCGCGCGCCCTTGAAGCACGGCCAAATAGGCCGCAGGTTTTAAGGTCTCGGGGTTGGTGTACAGCAGATCGCCGATGGATGTGCCGTCATCAAAGCCGTTGACTTTCTCCCAATCGCGTTCGAGTTTGTGGTGGTAGACCACCGTCGAGAAGTCGAAATTCTGTCCGGCCAACAGGCGAAATCTGAGGCTGAGTTGCTGGCGATTCCATTGCATCAGGTCATCTTTGCTGATGCTGTAGCGTCGGTCGGGAGCAGCCTTAAAGTCGGGCGCGCTCAGGCCCAGGTAGGTCTCGTGTGAGCGCTCTCGCCCATAGCCGGCCTTGAGTTGGAATTCGCCAAAAACGGACTCGGAGCGGTCGGTGTTCCATCGTCCTTTGACCATTGCATCTGTGCGCACAAACCCGGAAGCACCGCCGCCGTCGATGTCTTTGAAGCCAGAAGATGAAATCTGTGCCACTTCGCCAAGGATGCCCCATCGGTCTGCACCGTGTCCTGTAAAGGCGTGGACCTTTACGGTGTTGAAGGCGCCGTAGCTGAGCTTGGTTTCAGCGATGGTGTCTTCGTTGGGAATGCGCCGGGTCAGGAGGTTGATGGCGCCGCCGATTGTTTGTGGCCCGAAGCGAATAGACGATGCGCCCTTGATGACTTCTACGCCCACCATGCGTGTGGTCATCGGAAAGTAATAGGCTGCTGGTGCCGCGTAGGGGGCTGGCGATAAGGGGACGCCGTCCTCCATTAAAGTAATCTTCGCGCTGCGATCGGAGTTGCCACCTCGAAGTCCGATATTGGGTCGTAATCCAAAGCCGTCCTCACTTCGGATGTAGACCCCAGGGACCCCAGCCAGCACTTTGTGAATATCGGTGTATCCGTGTCGCTCCAAGGCCTCTTCAGTGATCACATGGGCAGCCCCAGCCACCCGATTGTCATTCCGGTCTGCGATGATCATCATCGATGTGCTGTCGTTTGATGGGTCGGCGTCATCTCCGTCAGCCCCATTTGTTTCGCTGTCTGCCGAGGCGGTCAATGAGAACACCAAACATAAGCCCAAGCTCAGGTGCCCCAAGTTTCGCATCGATACCGCATCTCGAAACGGGGCAGCCAAGACCGAAAGCAGTTGCTGGGGGTCGTGATTGGGTGCGGCGAGACCCAAGGCGGTCACCGGTGTGCGGGGTGCGGGCTTGAGGGTGCCGGCGAGGCGGTCCCAACACGCTAGCCACGTGCCAAAGTTGGTGTCGTGATGCTCTGGGGCGAGGGCGTGATGGAGTTGATGCTGGGCTGGAGAAATCAGCCATCGCTCGACGGCAACTGGAAAGCGAATCCACAGATGGCTGTGGCGCAGGTTTCCGCTAAAAGCGTTCATCACCAAGCCCAAACTATGAACACCCAAGAGGGTCCACTCCACTGCGGCGCCGCGGTACAGCCAAAAAGCGAGGCCGCCCATGGTGCCCGTCGTGAGCACCCCGCGAAGGCTGTACACAAGGCTTTCGACGGGGTGGGTGCGATGAAAAGTGAGGGGGGTGAGCACTTGAGCCGAGTGATGCACTTGGTGAAAGGCCCACAAAAACCGGACCCGATGAAGTGCGAAATGGACCACAAACCGGCTTAAGTCCCAAACGACAAACAAAAGGATGGTGTACCCAAGCCCAAGCCATGGGCCGGGCTTGAGGGATGGGATGCCAAAGACATGGTCCAGCTGGGTCGAGATGGTGATCGCGAGCCACCAAGCGCCACCGATGACGGGCATCAGCCCGATGATGCTGAGCAGGCGCCTGGCGACCAGGAGCTGAAGGTCCAGCTGTGAGGAGGGGTGTGCCCACAGTCTAAAGCCTAAGGCCTCGGAACTCCCGCCACGAAGGCCTTGGGCCTTGTGCCACACCACCGCGATAAGCCCAGCGCAGAGCAGGACCGGCCAAAACGTTCGAGCGGCAGGATCGCTGAAAGGCTGAGCCAGAGCGTGGGCGATGGCTAAAAGGGTGTCAGTCATTGTCGCCGGCGGCTTCTGTGGGCACCGCCAGGGTCAGAATCGTGGCGATATCGGATTTGAGCAAAGTCGTGACGGCTTGGAGGGCGTCATACGCGGCGGCGAGTTTGTTGGCGTCGACGGTGTCGAGGGGGGCGTCGAGTGCGGCGACGGTCGCGTCAGCCTCATCGAGAGCCATAAGCATTTTCTTGGCTAAGTCTTCGGCGTCAACCGCGATGAGCAGGTCTTCTAAGCCCATGCCATCGGCCCCAGTAAACAAGCGGCGAAATCCCACCAAATTGGCCGCCACCCACCGGTGTGATCCCCCAGCAACAGGGGACTCAACCTCAGTTGTGCAGTCGCTTTGGCCACAATCGGTCACACCGCTCGGCCAACCAATCTTGCGGTTTTTGGTTTGGGTTTCTAGGTAAAATAGGGCGTTAAAGATGGCGTTTATAGCGGATAACTGGCTTTTAAACGCGCTGTCAGCTTGGCCCGCATGGCGCAGTTGAAGTTCGAAACTGTCGGTCCATCGTTGGTCGATACGCTCGATCTCGACGATGATTTGGCTGGACAAGACCGCGGCGTAGTGAGCGCGGGCGGCAGTCACGCCATCTTCACCGAGCTCGGCCCATATGCCCTGGGCGTTGATGTTCACTTGAGCGGGGCAGTCGTTTTCGTTGGTGGGTGAAAACAAAAGGGTTTCAAGGGCGTCAAAGCCTGTGGAGTTAACCAAAGCCGTCTCAAAAAAATCATCGGCTTCATATTCATTGCGTGCGGTGGCCTGGTCGACCCGGCAGGGGTTGGTGGTCGGCCAACTGTAAATCTCGTCGCGAATGTCTTCGCCGTTGACGACATTTAGGGATGAGCCAGAAGGGCCAAGCTGGATCAACTCCATCAACTGCCAGGCCTCCATGGCTTCTAGCCATGCGGTCTGTGCATTGAGTTGAGCGCTGGCTGAACCGTTGGAGGCTGCCCATTGTGTGGTGGCTGTGTTCAAAATCACCGCTGCACTGTGGGCATCATCGAGGGTGTGCTGAAGGACCGAAGGCCACAGATCGTCGAGCATGCCGACCATGGCATCGCGCACAGCCTCGGGCATGACATCGCCAGATTGAGTGTTGTCTGCACAGCCCGACTGAACGGCAAAGGCCCCGAGTGTCAAAGCGCTCAGGGTGAAGCAAGACGAAAGGGTGGGTTTACCAGCCATTTTCGCCATTATCATCTCCGAGATTGGCCATATTAAAGCCGAAAGCGATACCGAGCAGATTTCGGGCGTCGATCAAGTCATTGACCCATGCGGTGATGGCTGTGTCTCCGGCCTCGGCAAGCACGGGCGCGCAGCCGAGTGCGAGATGCAAATCGACAAAGTCATCCGCGATGAGGGGGCTGTTTGGGTTGAACTGGAACGATAGGGCGAAACCTTTGGCCTCGCTCCAGTGTCTTGCGACATCATTGAGGCTGTACGCTTCGGTGTCATAGGCGCTGACGTCGACGATAATCTCGTTGATGCAGTGGATCACCGTCGCAGCGATAGCCGCTTCCCAGGCCGACACGGCCAAGCCCCTAAGGCCGCGTAGGGTGTCCATTTGTTGACTGTTGAGGCCGGAGTCGGCCTCGGCGATGAGGGTGCGGCCCTGGTGAAATCCCGTCCATGCGTCGGTGACGAACTGGGTTTGGGCCACTGCGTCAACATCGCGCTTGGCCGCGTTTCTGGCAGTCCCAAAGACCACCTCCGATGTCAGGTCGAGCATGCTGTCACCGTTGATGTCTTGGCCGCCCTCCGCATGAATCTCAGCGGGGGTCATCAATCCATAGCTTTGGTCTGCGCCGAAGTAGCCAAACCCCTCGTCCCAGGCGTGTTCCAGGTCGGAGTAGGGTTTGCCCGCTCCTGCGGCTTCGGTGTTGTCAGACAAAAGGCCTTTGCCGTCGATATCATCGTCGAGGTAATCATCTACGCCTTGAGAGAAGGTGATGGCACCTGTCAGGAACTTTTGAAGAAGTTGCTGGCGGTCGACTCCATCCGCGCTCAGGTACACAGCATCGGTGAGGGCTTCGCCCTGTGAACGTGCCACAGCGGCCTGGTCGATTTGGTCGACCCACATGCGGATCAGGGCTTCGGGTGTGGTCGGGTCGTCCCAGCCTACAAAGTCGGTCGACCAATCCTTGTGGTCGGTGACCGTGTCGTTTCCGGCGACCTTGGCCAGAAGGTTTTGTCCTGAGGCGATGGTGTTGAATGTCGTCTGAGTCGCATTGTCGGGGGTCGTATTGAGTGCCACATCGCCCCCCACCTCTGAGTCGAATTCAATATAAAAGAGGATTTCGTCGGAGACATCGCCGGGTGCAGGGTACCAGCCGTCATCGATCCGTGCGGTAAGCCCGCCGATGTGTGACTTCATCTCGGTGATCAAGACTTGGCGAAGGGTTTGGCCAGCGTAGTCCACTGAGGACTCGCCGTCGTTGAAGCGACTGGCAAAGTCGTAGGTGACCGTGTCAGCGTCTGTATCTGGGTCAACAGACATGCCCGAGTCATTCGCTTTTTCAACGCAGCCAAAAATGAGCGTCGAGAGCACTAAAAAGCTGCGGCTGAGGGGCTTGGGGTACACGTTTTCAATTCCGACATTCAAATGATAACGATAATCATAGTCAATTTGGTTGGCCGGAA
>DBIS01000020.1 GCA_002296975.1 Deltaproteobacteria bacterium UBA796
GACGACGGGGGCTTAAACCCGAATGAAAACCTCCCGGAAGAAGACGACTACGTTGTTCCCACTGCATCCAATGATGATGAAGAAAAGGCAGGGTGTGGATGTACTGCAGCGCACACGGCACCCGTCTCGGCCCTCATTTTCTTGCTGCCCCTGCTCGTCATCCGGCGGAGTGATAACCAAGGGCTGTGAAAGCCAAACTCCACAACGTCGCGGTCATCATCCCGGCCCTCAACGAGGCCGAAAGCCTGCCTCATGTATTGCGCGCTATGCCGATTGTGGGCGCTGTATTCGTTGTGGACAACGGAAGTTCGGATGCCACCGCTCAAGTCGCAACAGCACAAGGTGCGACCGTTTTATGCGAACCCGAGCGAGGATATGGTCGTGCCGCCAAGACCGGTATCGATGCAGCTTGCGCAGCCGGACATGAAATCATCGTAATTCTCGATGCCGACCACAGTTTTAAGCCTGAAGAAATGGAAAAGCTGGTGACACCGATACAGGACAATCAGGCCGATATGGTGCTGGGTGACCGAAGCAACACTGCTGAGCTTGGGGCACTCACCCTGGCTCAGCGTTTTGGAAACCAGGTGGCAACAACCTTGATCTACTGGGTCAGCGGCCACCGTTATGCCGACATGGGCCCTTTTCGTGCCATCCGAGCCTCAAGCTTGATCGCGATGGAGATGGAAGACCCAAATTATGGCTGGAATGTGGAGATGCAGATCAAGGCGATCAAGCTTGGCTTTAGGGTGAAGGAGGTCGACGTAAGCTGTAGAGCTAGGATTGCTGGAGCGTCGAAAATCAGTGGAAACCGGCGCGCTGCTCTTAGATGCGGCGCAAGGATGATTCTCGCCACTTGGCACTACGCCTGATGAAAGTCCGCATCGTGGTGCTCACGAAAGTGGCGGTAATCGGACAAGTAAAGTCACGCTTGGCTGCAGATATTGGCGCACCTTTGGCCACAACGCTTCACTCCGCCATGCTTGACCACACCCTCTCCCTCGCCCTCCAGACTGGGATGCCCGTCACCGTGTCTTTGGCGGGCGAAGACGGTGGGCGCACAGCGGCAGCGATTCAAGCGATGGGGCTAACAGTAGAGCCCCAAGGTGAGGGCCACCTCGGCGACAGACTTCGCCACGCCATGCGCGGGCCGGAACGCACGATTGCCCTGGGATCGGACTGCGTGATCTTTGAGCCAAGCTGGCTCACCCTGGCCGCCACAGACCCCTGCGCGGTTGCACTCGGGCCATCCGACGATGGCGGATATTGGACGGTCAGCATCGATGGCGGAAGACCCGACATCGACGATGCAATCCTAGGCCCGATGCCCTGGTCACAGGCTACTTTGTTTGACCACACCACACGAACTTTGACCGGTATAGGCGTGAGTCATCACCGACTCCCCTCCGCCTTTGACGTTGACACATCCGCAGATCTCGAGCGCTTACTTCGAGACCCCCGATGCCCAAAGTCCATTCGAGCAATCATGGCGTCAGCGTGAGTGTCGGTTGAACGGGATTAAGACCTTGTCGTCGGCCACACTCCAGCCTTGAGGGGGCACAGGCAACCGCCCCACCTTGTTTAGCGCATCCAATGCAGCCGCATCCCAGGCACGAAACCCGCTGCGCTTTGGAGCAGTCACGCCCAAGATGTTTCCTTCTAAATCTACGGATACCAAAAAGAAAACCTCCACACTCGGGCTGGTCCTTAAAATCTTTTTGGGCATTTTAAATCGGGCATGAACCACTTTTCTACAGGCTCGAAAATAGGCATCCAAGGCCATCCCTTCTGGGTTCACCGCCTGCTTTTTTTGAGCTTGTTCGGCCTGCGGCGCCACGATTTCAGGAATTCCTTCAAGCATGGATTTGACTTGGTCGACTTCTGTGTCTTCTTGAGCCAAAGCCGGCAGGACAAACAAAGCCATTAGGGCCACTGAACTCATCACCATGTCTTCACTCCCTCACCAGATTATGGTCCTGTCGTACACCGGCCATCGCGCCATCGCCAACACTCCCCTTAATTGGAGCCCATATGCCTGAAGTGCAGGGACTGCCTGAAGCCACGAAATCCATCCACATCATGGGGGTGGGCGGTACAGCCATGGCCGCATTGGCTGGCATGCTCGTGGATGCTGGCTACATGGTCACAGGCTCAGATGGCAATAAAGTGTACCCTCCAATGAGTGATTATTTGTCCACGTTGAACATCACACCGATGGAGGGATTTAAGGCCGAAAACCTCGACCATCGGCCAGACTTGGTGGTGGTCGGTAACGTGGTGAGAGCCAGCTATGCCGAAGCAGCCGCGCTGAACGACAGCGACATCCCCTACATGAGCTTTCCCTCCCTCCTAGGGGCACGTTTTTTGGAAGGAAAACGCAATCTGGTGGTGGCAGGCACGCACGGCAAAACCACCACCAGCGCCATCGCCGCATGGCTCCTCGAACACGCCAATAAACAGCCAGGCTTTTTGATTGGCGGTGTTGTGGCTGGCTTCGAGCGAACAGCGCGGGCGGCGAAGGGCGAACACTTTGTCATCGAAGGCGACGAATATGACACTGCCCACTTTGACAAGGGGCCAAAATTCTTGCACTACAGGCCAACGACGACAATCCTGACCAGTATTGAATTTGATCACGCAGACATATACCGGGACCTGGACCACTGCTCATTGAGCTTCCAAAAGCTCATGGCAATCATGCCCACTGACGGCCTCCTTGTCGCCCGCACAGACCACAGCGCCGTAGCGAAGGTCGCCGCCGAGGCCAACTGTGAGCTGCGTCGTTACGGCAAAGACCAGGCCTGGGATGGGCATATTGAGGATATCGACACCCAGAGCGGTACGATGACATTTACAGTCACCCGAGATGGAAAAGCTTGGGGCCGTTTTGAGTCGATGATGGTTGGCGAACACAATCTGTACAACCAGGTTGCCATCGTCGCGGCTTTAGAACGAGAAGGCCTAAGCCCGCAGGCAATGGCCGGGGGTTTCTCCTCCTTTCGAGGCATTAGACGCCGGCAAGAGATTAGAGGTGAGCCGGGAGGAATCACTGTTATCGATGACTTTGCCCACCACCCCACCGCTGTGCGGGTCACCTTACAAGCCCTCCGACTGCGCTTTGGTGGCCGTCGAATTTGGGCGATCTTTGAGCCCCGCAGCAATTCCAGCCGGCGGCGTATCTTTCAGGATGCCTTCGCGGAGTCTTTTGATGCAGCAGACATCACCGTCATCGCCAACCCTTATGATGCAAGTGGCATCCCCGAAGATGAGCGAATGTCCCCGACCGCCCTGGTTAACGGCATCCGAAAACGGGGGAACGAGGCATTCAACTGGCCGAACGCCGACGCAATTTGCCAGCGGCTGACCGCCAATGTTCAGCCCGAAGATGTGATCGTGATCCTGTCTAACGGAAGTTTCGACGGTATTCACGCTAAGATAATTACCACCTTAGAAGCTCGACTTTCAAGAGGTTAAAATCAATCCGGACAAATTCTGGCTTGCAGCACTTGGGGCCAAGAAGTACTGTACAAGTGTTCACCCCCCGCAGGTCTCCTGCACATCCTCACAATATATCCTCACAATTCCTGGAGAATAAGATGCCCATTGATCCCAAACGTACCAAAGCCATTGACGAAGCCCTCGCCACCATCGAAAAACAATTTGGAAAAGGCGCCATCATGCGAATGGGTGATGCTGAAATTCCAAAAGTTGATGTGATCTCCACAGGCAGCATTGGTCTGGATATCGCACTCGGGGTCGGCGGCCTTCCCATGGGTCGAATCTGCGAAATTTACGGTCCAGAATCATCGGGCAAAACAACAATCGCGCTTCAAGTCATCGCTCAATGCCAAAAGAAGGGTGGAGTCGCCGCATTCATCGATGCGGAGCATGCGCTCGATCTAAACTACGCCAAAGCCCTCGGCGTAGACACCGAAGAACTGCTCATCTCCCAGCCCGATTGTGGAGAGCAGGCACTTGAAATCGCTGAGACATTGGTCCGCTCCAATGCCATTGACATCGTCGTCATCGATTCCGTCGCGGCACTTGTGCCCCGGGCTGAAATCAACGGAGACATGGGCGATTGCGCTCCTGGCGCCCAAGCTCGACTGATGAGTCAGGCCATGCGAAAGCTCACCGCTGCCATTCATAAATCAGAAACAGTCATGCTCTTCATCAACCAGTTGCGCATGAAGATTGGTGTGATGTTCGGCAGCCCTGAGGTGACCAGTGGTGGAAATGCGCTGAAGTTCTATGCATCTATCCGATTGGACATCCGGCGTATCGGGGCCATCAAAGTCAACGGTGAGTCCATCGGAAACCGCACCCGCGTCAAGGTGGTCAAAAACAAGCTCGCGCCCCCCTTCCGGCAAGCCGAGTTCGACATCATCTACGGAAAAGGCGTCAACAGCCTGGGAGAGCTCATCGACTTGGGTGCCGACCTCGGCATGGTCCGAAAGGCCGGCTCTTGGTACTCGCTGGGCGAAGAGCGCATCGGGCAAGGACGCGACAAAGCCACAAGCTTCCTCGCAGACAACGCCGAGAAAGGAGATGCTTTGCGCTTGAAAATCATGACAGAACACGGCATCGGCCTCCCTCTGGTCAACAAGGATGCACCAGGCGAGGCGTAAGCCAGCCCCAGAGCACATCCAATTAGCCAAGGCATCGCTGGGTTTAGGCCCACTATGCCTTGTTCAATTGGTGTACCCTCATTCCATGGAACTCAGAGATATTTGCCGCATAGCTATCGCCCAAGGGGCATCGGACCTTCACCTAAAGGCAGGCTCACCTCCACTGGTGCGAGTCCAAGGCCTGATGCGTACAATCGAAGGTGCCCCCCCGCTTGTGGCCGAGAACCTCGCTAAAATGGCTTGGAACTTGATGACACCAAACCAACGCGAGCGCTTCAAGACCCAGATGGACTTGGACATGAGCTGGTATATCGATGGGATCGGCCGGTTCAGGGTCAACGTATTTCGCCAACGCCAAACCCTCGGAATGGTGCTGCGCGTGATTCCCGACGACATCAAGACCATCCAAGCGCTCAACCTGCCTGAGGTCGTCGCCGAAATAGCACAAGAGCCCAGAGGCTTAATTTTGGTGACCGGCATTACAGGATCCGGAAAGAGCACCACACTCGCAGCCCTCGTCGAGGAGATCAACCGCACCCGAGCACACCACATCGTCACCATCGAAGACCCGATCGAGTTTGTTTTCACCGATCGCAAGTCTGTGATCAACCAACGAGAGGTCGGCGCTGACACCCTCAGCTTCTCCAACGCGCTTCGGGCCTCATTACGCCAAGATCCGGATGTCATTTTGGTGGGGGAACTCAGAGATAAAGAAACGGTCGAAGTCGCCCTGAATGCAGCCGAAACTGGCCACTTGGTGCTCAGCACCCTCCACACCACTGACGCTGCTGAGACAATCAATCGGATTGTTGGCTTCTTTGACCCCCATCACCAGCGTCAAATACGCGGCCAACTCGCGAGCGTGCTGCGGGCAACATTGTCACAGCGCCTGGTGCGCACCAAATCGGGCACACGTGTAGCTGCCATGGAGATCATGCGAAACAATGGCGTCATCACCGACTGCATCATGGACCCCACCCGTGTCTCGGAGATTCCTGACGTGATGGCACGAAACCGAAATGTTTATGGCACCCAAACCTTCGACCAGGCCGTCTTTTCGCTTTTAGAATCGGGCATAATAGACAAGGAAGAGGCTCTCCGTTCAGTCAACAATGCCGATGAACTTGAACTCAGAATTCAAGGCATCCAAGCGGGCCGACTCTAAGCCCACCTTATTCATCACAAGCATGCATGCGTGGCCGCGAAAGATTAGAGGGTGCCTCCAATTGCGTGTGGAGCCCTAGATGAATGCCAGTGACATCCGACTTCGTTTCGTTGAGTACTTCAAGGCCGAGGGCCATCAAATCGTGAGCAGCGCCTCACTGGTGCCCGATAACGACCCGACATTGTTTTTTACGAATGCCGGTATGGTGCAATTCAAAGACGTCTTTACCGGGCGTGAAAAGCGGCCTTACAGCCGAGCGACCACCGCTCAAAAGTGCTTGCGGGTGTCTGGAAAACATAACGATCTTGAAAATGTCGGCCGCACTCCACGGCACCACACATTCTTCGAGATGCTCGGAAACTTCAGCTTCGGAGACTACTTTAAGCGCGACGCTATTCGTATGGCCTGGGCTTTCCTGACCGAAGAACTCGGGATTGACAAAGAAAAACTTTGGGTCACGGTTTACGAAGAAGATGACGAGGCAGAGGTGCTTTGGCGCGAGGTTGCAGGGGTGCCAGCAGAGAGGATCCAACGCCTTGGAGCCAAAGATAACTTTTGGTCCATGGGCGACACCGGCCCCTGCGGACCCTGCTCTGAGATATTTTATGACCACGGCCCCGAACATGGCGAAGGTGGCGGCCCAGAGACAGAATCTGACCGGTATATCGAAATCTGGAACCTCGTCTTCATGCAGTTCGACCGCTCGGCCGACGGTAAACTGACCCCGCTTCCCAACCCATCCATCGATACCGGCATGGGACTGGAGCGCGTCGCTGCAGTGATGCAAGGCGTGTACAGCAACTATGACACCGACTGCTTCAAGGCCCTGGTGAACAAGGCCTCACAACTCGCTGGCATCACATTGGGCGAAAATGAAGAGGCCGATGTCGCCCTTCGCGTCATCGCAGACCATGCACGCGCGACGGGGTTTTTGATCGCAGACGGCGTCATGCCCTCGAATGAAGAGCGTGGCTATGTACTGCGCCGCGTGATGCGTCGTGCGATACGGTACGGCGTCAAGGTTGGACTGAATCAACCATTTTTGGGCGCCGTGGTCGACACCCTTATCGACACCATGGGCGACCAATACGCTGAACTCAACACCCGCGCTGACTTCATCCGAGAGGTGGTCAAAAGTGAAGAAAACCGCTTCCGAGAGACACTAGACAAAGGCCTCAACCTCCTAGACCAAGCCTTCCTTGGCTTGGCAGACAACGGTGAACTGGCCGGAGATGTCGCCTTCAAGTTGCATGACACCTTCGGCTTCCCATTGGACCTCACCAGCCTCATCGCCGAAGAGCGAGGATATACCGTTGACCAAGCTGGGTATTCAGCCGCGATGGAAGCCCAGCGTGCCGCAGGTCGGGCTGCGTGGAAAGGCTCAGGCGAAGAGGCGGTGTTGGATGTTTACCACCGAATCACCACCAAACACCCCGCTTGTACTTTCTTGGGGTACGACGCCAATACAAGCCAAGGGACCGTGATCGCCATCGTCTGTGAAGGGCAGGAATCAAAGGAACTCGCCGCCGGCCAGGCGGCCACCATCATCACCGACAAGTCCCCTTTCTATGGCGAATCTGGCGGACAGGTCGGGGACGTGGGCACTTTAAGTAATGGACACACCTGCTTCATGGTTGCAGACACCCAACGTCCAGTCAATGGGCTCATCGCACACCGTGGCACCCTCGAAAAAGGCGAGATCAAACTCGGCGACACCCTCACCCTTGAGGTCGATGCCACCCGTCGCGACGCCACCCGCCTCAACCACACCGCGACCCACTTGCTCCACAGCGCCCTTCAGACGGTTCTCGGCGACCATGTCATGCAAAAAGGCTCCATGGTCAACCCGGAGCGCTTGCGCTTTGACTTCTCCCACCACAAGGCGGTCACCAAATCTGAACTGGCCAAAATTGAAAGCATGGTGTACCAAGAAATCCTCCGAAACCAGCCTGTCACCACAGAAGAGTGCAGCATGGACGACGCCATTGAAAAAGGTGCGATGGCACTCTTCGGTGAAAAATACGGCGAGATGGTCCGCGTAGTGGATATGGCCGGGTTTTCCATAGAGCTGTGTGGCGGCACCCACGCAGTGAGGACTGGAGACATCGGCCTGTTCAGAATCACCAACGAAAGCAGTGTAGCCGCTGGCGTTCGGCGCATAGAGGCAGAGACTGGACTCAGCGCGGTCAACACCATCAAAGCACAAGACCAAGTCGTGGCCCAGGCCGCCGTCCTTCTTAAGAGCCCAGCCGCTCAATTTCCAGAGGCGATCAGCCGCATCCTTGAAGACCGAAAGCGCCTCAGCCAAGAGTTGGACAAACTCAAAAGAGAGTTAGCCCGGGCCGAATCTGGCGACCTCACCACACAAGCAAGAGACATTAACGGCATCCAGGTGCTTGCGGCGGAAGTTAACGTCGACGCCAAAGCCCTTCGCGACGAGGCCGACCGGCTTCGGGACATCTTGGGCTGCGCAGTCGTGGTTTTAGGGAGCAGAGAAGGCGGTTCAGTCAAGCTTGTGGTTACCGTCTCCAAAGAGATCGCTGGCAGCAGAGTTCATGCAGGTAATCTGATTCGACAAGTCGCAGGAATGGTCGGCGGCGGTGGTGGAGGGAGGCCGGATATGGCCCAAGCCGGCGGAAAAAACCCAGAGGCCCTCCCTGAGGCACTGGCCGCTGTATACGGGCTCATTGGCGCGTAGAACGCGCCCAAAAACCCACTCTTGGTGCGAAATCTTTTTCGCGCCTATTTGTGACAATCAAGCGACGTACAGCGAATGAATGGAAGCTCAGTCTTGGCATGAATCCTGCTTGTGTCTATTGTTAGAGACAATTGCACCGAGGCCCTATGCTCCCCGTCCCAACCTATACGCTCCCGGATGACAACTTTGCCGTCGTGCTCAATGCGAACGCAGGCCGCGTAACGCCACGCCTGGCCAAATCCATCCGCTCCCTCGTACCGGCGGACCGCCTCTTTTTCACTGAAAGCGAAGCCCACGCAGAAGATGTGTTCAACCATTGCATCCAACGCCAATACGGCACTGTGTTTGCTGGTGGTGGAGACGGCACGATTGTCGGCGCAATCAACGCGCTTCAAGCCCTTCGAGGCGATGCGCCCATGCCCAATGTCGGCGTGTTGCGCCTGGGTACAGGCAATGCACTGGCTCACTGGTTGGGCAGCGGTCGCCCCGTGGCTGACCTCCAACGCTGGAAGGCTGGCCAAGTTCACCGCTCAGTCTCCATGCACATGTGCGAGGCCGAGGGCACACTCTTCCCATTCGCGGGCTTGGGCGTCGACGCTGCAATCCTCAACGACTACAACGAGATCAAGCGCCGCGCTCAAGGGAAATGGTGGCAGAGCATCGCAAAGGGCCTGACTGGCTACTTGATCGCTGGCTACCTCAAAACCGTCCCCAACTATCTTCGGCGCCCCTCACACCGAGTCCGCATCACCAACCTTGGGCGTCCAGCTTTTCGCATCGCACCCAATGGCCGCGAAATCGGAAAACCCATCCCAACTGGTGGACTGCTTTACGAGGGCTTAGCGAGCACCGTCTGCTGCGCCTCGATGCCTTTTTACGGCTATGGCATGAAGATGTTCCCCCACGCCACCCGCCGCGCTGGACGTTTCCAGCTTCGTTTGGCCAATATGAGCGCCCTACAAATGGCATGCGCAGTCCCAAGTGTCTGGAAAGGCGGCACAGCCCCCGGCATTCAGGACTATTACATCGACAGCGCCCACATCGAGTTTGAAGACGACATGCCTTACCAGCTCGGTGGCGAGGCAATGGGCTACCGGCGAGAGATGACCTTTTCGCTCGCCTCTTACCCGGTGACCCTCCTCGGTCAGGCCTAAACTAGAGCCCTCAAACAGCC
Source organism: Deltaproteobacteria bacterium UBA796 (assembly GCA_002296975.1). GTDB lineage: Bacteria > Myxococcota_A > UBA796 > UBA796 > UBA796 > UBA796. Next base: position 9,666 of record DBIS01000020.1, read on the forward strand.
CGCCCA
>DBIS01000021.1:0-13660 GCA_002296975.1 Deltaproteobacteria bacterium UBA796
AACAGCCGCTCATTCGACTTGGTCCTCCCCGAAAATCCAGAAGGGGCGCCCATTGTCTTCGCTTGGCACTGGCTCGGAGGCAGCGCCGGTCAAGTCATCGACTACATGAACTTCAACGCGCTCTCCGAAGCCGAAAATGTCATCGTCGTGGCGCCCCAATCCGACCGCTCCATGTTTGAGTGGCACATCTCCGATCCCGCAGACGACAACACCGATTTGGTCTTTTTTGATGACATGGTCTCTTGTCTTTACGAGCAGTTCAACTTTGACCCCAACCGCATTCACGCCACTGGCATGAGCGCTGGTGGCTTGTGGACGACCTACCTCACCGTGTATCGCTCTGAGATTCTGGCATCGACGGCACCCCTCTCCGGCGGCGTCGAGACCTCAGTCTATGTCACCCCGGCCCGTGCGTTGCCCGTGATGGTCGTGTGGGGCGGAAGCGCCGACACCTACGGTACTTTTAGCTTTGACACCGCCAGCCGGAACTTCTCGGCCTCGCTTCAAGCAGACGGCCACTTTGTGGTTGAATGCATGCATACCGGCGGCCACTCTCTCCCACCCGATGGCGCTGAGTTTACCTGGCAGTTTTTTAAAGACCACCCGATGAATGTCGACCCGTTGCCCTATCTCGACGGCCTTCCCGACACGTTGCCGAGCTTCTGCGCCCTGCCGTAGAGAATCAAGCAGCGCCCGCCACCAAGCCACTGAGTACCCGCACTGTGCCCGTTAGGTCTTTGTGCTCGGTGATGTCCACAAGCCCCGCCGCCACCATCATCTCTGCGATGGCAGTATTTTGGCCATCGCCGTGCTCCAACACCACCGCGGTCGTGGCCCGTTCCGCTGCTGCCGGAATGAGCTGACGGTAAATATCGAGTCCATCCTCGCCACCGTCTAAGGCCAATCGCGGTTCGTGTTTGGAGATTTCGGGCGCCAAGGCGTCGATGTCGCGAGAAGGAATATAAGGCGGATTCGAGACCACAATGTCCACGCAGCGCTCGGCCGGGATGGGATTCAGCAAGCTGCCCTTGAGAACAGCGACGCGGCCAGTAAAATCGAGGGCATGAACATTGTCTTGAGTGCAACGCAAAGCGGCATCAGAGATATCGACGGAAAACAGCTTTGCCTCAGGCCGCTCAGATAAAATCGCCAACCCAATCGCCCCGGTCCCACAACCGATGTCAGCAACAAAATAGGGCTTGTCCATCGTCATGAGGTCGATGGTGGCCTGCACCAAGGTCTCAGAGTCGGGCCTGGGGATTAAAACATCGGGCTGCGAGATGAGGTCGAGGGTCCAAAAGCCCTTGGTGCCGGTAATCCATGCCACGGGCTCTCTATCGGCCCGACGCTTGAGGGCTGCGCGTATGGGCACCAACTCCGCCTCGCTCACCGGCCGGTCGAACTGCAGATACAGGCCCACACGGTCCAGGCCTAAGATGTCCCCGATGATGAGTTCGGCGTCAAGGCGTGGGCTTGCGATGCCTTTGCTTTTGAAAAAAGCCTGGGTTTTTTTGAGAATATCGACAACCGTGATCATGGCCCATCCTCGGTGGCTGCGGTGAGTTCAAGCCAGGCCCGAACATTGGCCGCCACCTGTTCGCCGGTGGTGACACAGTCTTTTACCCCAATGCCCCCAAGGTGGTTTCCAGCAAAGAAAAGCCCGCCAAAACGGTCTGCTGCGGCACAAACCGCCCCCACGCGACTTTGGTGGCCCACCGTGTATTGAGGGATGCCCGCCGGGTGATGATAGGCGCGGACCATCGTGGGCTCGGCCCGCCGCTTTCCGAAAAATAGCCCGTGGGCATCATAAACCCGGCCAAGCAATGTCTGGTGGTCGAGCTTGGTGGCCGCAGGATGAACTGCGCCACCCACCATGGTGCGCAGCAAAATTTCGCCACTTTTGCTTTGGTTTGGGTAGGTCTCGGAGGTGAACAAAGTGCCAAGAACGCCAACCCGTTCGCCCCGAGCAGCGAGCACACCAAAGCCTGATGGCGCTTGATCAAAGGTGCCACTCGGCCACGCGCTGACCACCACAGTGACGGGCGCATATGGGATCTCGTCGAGGGCCTCGGCCACCCCAGCATCGAGCCCACGCATGAGTTTTGCCTGGACCGGGGCCGGACACGCCAACACCACCGCCTCGGCATCAAAATCTCCCCCAGCGGTGTGTACACGCCAGCCATCTTTGGTTTGGCTAAGGCCTTCGACCGCCGTGTCGCACTGGAGTCTGTCGCCAAGCCTGGTCGCCATGGTGTCGGTCAATTGGCCCGCACCCTGGGGCAGGGTTTGGAGTTGCCCAGCGGGTGCGCCGCCACGTTTTTTGGCGAGCATGGCCAAAAAGAGGCTGCGATATTGGGCCTCCATCTCGGCCATTTTTGGAAATGCACTCGCTAAGGAGAGGTCTTCAGGGCGCGCGGCGTGAATGCCTGCAACCATCGGCCCGACCATGCGGTCTACAAATTTTTGGCCCAAGCGCCGGGCCACAAACTGAGCCACCGACTCGTCCACACCCTCGGGGCCTCGGGGTAGAAATGGCTCGATCAGGACCCGAAGCTTGGCCCACCAGGGCAGCAAGCTTGTGCTGAAAAATGCTGAAGGGGTCAGGGGTGCGGGGTGCATCTTGCCGTCAGCGTAAATCCAACGGGTGTGGGCTTTGTCGTTGGCTTGTACCACCACATCGGAGAGTCCCAATCGGCTGAGCATGCGGTCCATCGCAGGTGCTGTATTGAGCCAGCCATTCGGACCTTTGTCGATGATTCGTCCGTCGATGTGCTCGGTGCGGACATTGCCGCCCGCTGAGGCTGCAGCCTCAAGCACGATGAGGTCGACGCCATCGAGACAGTTGGCGGTGGCCAGGCCCGACACGCCGCCACCCACAATCACCACACGGGGCAAATCAGCTCCAAGACCAGCCGCAGACTTCGTCGACCGCGACGCCCACTGCTTGTGGGTCAATATCGGGGGTAAGGCCGTGGCCAAGGTTGAATATGTGCCCTTTTGGACCAGCGGCCGCGATGATTTTGCGTACCCTGCGGCGGATTTCGTCGTGGGGAGCATGGAGGGCCATCGGGTCCATATTACCCTGAACGGCCACATCGCCGAGGAGTTTTCGGGCTGCGCCGATGTCGACGCGCCAATCGAGAGCATAGGCGTCGGCTTCAAGCGCTTTGAGCCATGGCAAAAACGGTGCGGAGTCCTTGGTGAAGAACATCCTCGGCGCGCCGCTCACACGGGCCAGTGCCCGGCGTGATGCGGGAAGTGCCCAACGGCGAAAGTCGTCTGGGCTGAGTGCACCTGCCCAAGTGTCGAAGAGTTGAACACCAACCGCTCCCGCATCGACTTGGGCCTGAAGATGGTCGCCCACTGCGTCGGCCAAGCGGTCGAGGAGGGCCTGAAAAACCTTGGGCTGACCAAACATCATGCGCTTGGTTTCTGGCCAGTTGCGTGAGCCCTGGCCATCGATCATATAGCAAGCCATCGTAAATGGAGCCCCGGCGAAGCCCAAAATCGGCACATCGGCCTCTTGGGTGCAGATGCGGATGGTCTCCATGGGCGAGGGGAGGTCGCGCAATGGGTCGAAAGGCTTGAGTGCAGCCACATCGGCGGCCGTACGCACAGGGTTGCGGATGATGGGCCCAGTCCCAGGCACATACTCCAGCTCGGCACCCATGCACTCGAGGGGGAGCAATATGTCGCTAAACACGATGCCGGCGTCAAAGGGATAGCGCCGCAGCGGTTGTAAAGTGACCTCGGCTGCGAGCTCTGGGCTATGACACATGGTCAAGAAACTATGCTCCGCCCGCAGGGCCCGGTACTCGGGCAAATAACGCCCAGCTTGGCGCATAAACCACACAGGTGGTCGCTCTACAGTTTCGTTCGAGAGGGCGCGGACGATCAGGGGTCGGGCTTGTTTCATAGCGAGCCCCCTTAACCTGGTCTAGCTATGGTTGAATCATGTGAGGAGTGAATCCTGGACGAAGCCAAGCGAATCAAGCGAATCAATACCATCGTCTTGTTGCCCATCTGCGCAGCCTTGGTCATGCGTGGTGTCGGAGAACTGTTCCCGTCGGATCAAGTTTGGGGCCATATGGGGCACGCGGTGTTTTTGAGCGCTTGGCCTTGGTGGTTCGCTATCAGCCCAATTTGGGCAGTCGTGGCCCGATGGCGAGCCGGACGATGGACTTGGGCGATGTGGGTCGGCCTGGCTGTGTCTCCATTGGCTGGGCTTCCTTTCGCACCAGACTCCGGAGAGGGGACGCCGATTTTGGTGGCCAATGTCAACGCATACACCGTGGGCCGAGCGCCCTTGGCCAGGCGATTGGCCGATACCGGGGCGAAGGTCGTGATCGAGGTTGAGGCCCGTGCCCGTGCCGTGCCCGGCTTGCTTCGCGTGGCACATAACTTCGACAAAAGTGTTTCCCGGCCATCACATTATGCCGCGGTGTACTGCCACCCATCGGTCCACTGCGAGGCCGCCATTACCGAAGAGTTTGGTGCCGCCAATATGGTGATGCCACTCGCACTGGTCCGAATCGAACAAACCCTGTGCTTGATGGGCACCCATGCGCCACCGCCTGTCCCTTTCAATATGGCAGGATTAATGCCTCATATGGAAAGAATATCGTCGGCGATAGAGGGGGGTGTGATGACCAAAGATTGGGGCCCATGTAAGCGCGGTGACCCCGTGGTGGTCGCCGGTGATATGAACGCCGTCCCCAGCAGTTGGGCCACCCGCCCCTTCGACAACAAGGGACTGTCCGACCACATGTTTGGCCATGGACTCTTTGCGACCACGTGGCCTTCAGGGGGCGACTGGCTCAACTTCCCGCTCATGCAGCTCGACCACCTGTGGGTGGGCAAAGCCGAGGTGGGGGATGTTCACCTGGTGCGTTTGCCTGGGTCCGACCACCAGGGGCTGTTTTTTAGGTGGCGGCCGGGTAGTTGAGCAAGGCCATCAAAAGCTCGGCCTGTACCCGAGCATCGTAATCTGCTCGGTGTTTCTGGGTTTTATCTTCGGGGGGCAGGCCCAGGCGTTCAAATAGGATTTCCTTTCCGGTGTCGAGCCAGTGGAGATTGAGTACCCCCGCGGCGAGTGCCTTGGTGTCGAGGGCTTTGTATCCAAATGGGTTTGGCCTTGATAGTTCAGCGTACAAATGCGCCACATAAGACCAGTCAAAAGGGGCGTTATGACCCACGAAAACGGGCTGGGTGCCCTTGATGGTTTGGGCCGCTACCCATTTGGCGAGGGTGGCTGCGGCCATGGGGTGGCTGAGCCCTTCTGCTTTGAGGCGTGCTTGGTCCAAGCCATGAATCCCTGCGGCGCGTGGGTCAAAGCGTGGGGCAACGGGCCTGATCTCCATATAGAAGTTCTCACCCAAACACAATGCCCCTGAGGGGTCCGAAAAAACGACTGTCGCCCCGAGGCTGACCATATCGTAGAGCCCCGGCACAGGGCCGTTTGCCTCGATGTCGATGCAGAACCAAGTGGCTCGAGGGTGTTTCATTTGTGTTGCTCACTTGGCGTGTGGGGTCTGGTGCTGTATTGCTGAGAGTGTACAAAGGACACCCATTTTGCGCTATCTAATCGCCGCCGTCGCTTTTTGTTTGGGCATCGCCGCCGCCGCCACGGCCATCACCGCGCTCATCGGGGCCGGCATGTTGAGAAATGGGCCGGTTTGGTTGGTGGCAGTGGCTGCAGTGGCGTTGGTGCTTTTACCTTCACGTGCGCTTGCTGGCTCTGGCAAGGGTGAGAACCGACGAACCATCGTGGCGACGGGCATGGGCTGGCTTGTGTGGTCCCTCGGTATTTTGATCTGTTTTTCACTGTATTTTCCAGGGGAGCGCAAGTCCGCCCTCAGGCTTGGGTTGTCGGTATTCGAGCCCTTCGCACAAGGTTATATCGACAAGGCTTGGGCTGAACCGATACATCGATGGCTGCCTGAGATATCGGGCACACGGTCACCACCACCCGAAGCCACGGCCAAGTCTAGACCCAAGCCGCCGCCGGTGGCCAAAAAGCCTGCACTGCCCGCGGTTGCTAAGCTTAAGCAGCCAGAGCCTGTCGCCGCGGTGACCCAAGATGAGGTGGTGCTGCCCACCGAGGGCCGCCGTGGGTCTCTTCGGATCCCTGTGACGGTGGAAGGTCGCCGCCGCAGCACCGATGTATCGATGATTTTTGATACTGGCGCAACACTGACCACACTCAACCGGGCCACCTTGCGAAAAATCGGGGTGGCGATTCCCAAAGATGCACCCAAATTGAATGTGCATACCGCTGCGGGTCCTCGCGAGACCCAAGTTGTATTGGTGCCAAAGCTATGGGTGGGTGGCTTTGAAGTTGAGGGGGTCTCGGTCTCGGTGTGTGACGCCTGTGCCAACGATGGGTCGGTCGGCTTGCTCGGGCTGAATGTCTCGGAGCGTTTTTTGGTGACCGTTGATGGGGCGCGAGAGGAATTGGTGTTGTCGCCCAGATCTGGTGCGGAAAACCGGGCCACAGATGTGTCGCCTTGGGTTGTGTTGGATGCAGAGGCGACCCGTTGGCCGGATGGGCGAACCTTGGTTTTACTCGAGGCGGACAACACATCCGAGCGATGGATTGAGCGTTTGACGGTGGCTATCGCATGCGATGAAACTCGCTATGCTCAAATCCTCGACATCGGGCCCAGTCAGATAGGTCAAGTCGAGGTGTCTATTGGCGCAGAGACCCGCTGTGAGTCTTTTCAGGTGTCGATCGATTCGGCGCTTTGGTGAGTGGGCTTTGGCAAGCCGCCGACCTAAACCGCTTCAGGAGCAGTCCAGTTGGCGTCCAAGGCTTCGATTCCGGCCCAGAGCATCAGATAAACCAATGCGGCTTTGTCTTTTTCGAGATCGACTTCGCCCTCGGTCTTGTCGTCACGCTCAAATAGCGCCCAGAGAATCTCGTCGAGCAAATGAGGTTGTGCGCGCCAAGTTACGGCTTGGGCACGCTTGACGAAGTCCCCGTTCACAGGGAATAAATCTGCTGCGACACCTTGAACTTTGGCGCTCGCGGCTTGAATGTCTGCACCGTTGACTTTGCCCATACGCCCACCGACTTGGTCGAAGACACGCAAAGAGACGGAGAGCATATACAGGCCCACTTGGCTGGCCATCGGCCCCATCTCGCCGATATTTTTCTCAAAAAACCGTGAAAGCCGGCGTTGATGCTTGATTAAACGTGTGGCGACGGTTTGAAAAGCGTCACCTTGGTCTGAGCAGGCCTCGGCGAGGGCGTGAACTTGGTCTCTGGCGATTGCAGCGTTGGGCATGGTTTCTCCGGGTTTTGGCCACCTACCCGGTCGTTGATTCTTCGGCCACCTGTACTCATCGCTCTTGCTTTCGGCCACTCAGGGGATACGCGGGATGGGAACGACTGAACATGGAGGTCATAATGACCCGTCAAATCCTGATTTCTCTTCTCCCTTTGATGCTTCTCACCGGTTGCCCAGAGCCCGAGGCCCCTGGCCAGCCTGGTGCAGGTGGTCCTCCGACCGGTGGACCAAACGCGGCAGCCAACATCCCTGGTGGCGCGCCTCCAGTGCCGGCTGGCTCTGCACCTGGTGCCCAAGATGGTGCTGGCCAACCTGGCGAGATTCCCCCAGACGGCGGCCCACCTCCTGCTGACGGCGGCCCACCTCCTGCTGACGGCGGCTCACCCCCTGCTGACGTCGGCCCGCCCCCTGCTGATGGAGCCCTCCCAGAAGGTGGTGCTGCACCGCCGCTCGGTGAAGGGGCTGTTCCTCCTCCTGACGGCGCAGACGCCCAAGGTTTGGCCCCAGGTGAGGCGAGTGTTCCTTGTGGGGACGGTGAGTGCGACGACGCAGAAAAGCAAGACGCCAAGCTGTGCCCTCGGGACTGTTCAGATTCACCGCCGCCAAACGGCGACTGGTGTGGTGATGGCATCTGTGACGCGCTCGAGGAGCATGACGGAAGCTGCGCGAAAGACTGTAAATAAGCACGATGTCGACGGCCCTGCTTCGGGAAATTTCCCAGTGTTGGGCCAATTTGAATCGTGACCAATTTGAGGGGACCATGCGGTCCCCTCTTTTGTTGATTGAGCAGACATCTAGACGCCTGGGCGCTTGGGCTAAGATTGGCCGTACCCTCAGCTTGTCCAAGCAGCTTATCGAGACCCATCCATGGCCTGAGGTGATCGAGGTTCTGCGCCACGAGATGGCCCACCAATATGTGGATGAGGTCCTGGGGGTTAGTGACCAGTCTGCGCACGGTCCGGCCTTTCGGAAGGTGTGTGCGGACCGTGCCATCGACCATCGCGCGGTGGGCATGCCCACGCTGAGTCTTCAGGCTGAGTCGGTTTTGAGAAAAGTTGGTCGCTTATTGGCTTTGGCAGACTCTGATAATGAGCACGAGGCACGGTCGGCCATGAGCACCGCCCATCGGCTGATGCGAAAGCACAATATTGCCTGTGAGGCCCAGCCTAAGGCCGATGTTTACGGTTTTCGGAGTCTGGGGCAGATTCGGCGGCGCATGCCAGCTCATGAGCGGGTGTTGGCTGGAATTTTAGGCGAGCATTTTTTTGTGCGCCCGATTCTGGTGAGTGCCTTTGACGTCAATACGACCAGGCGAGGCCATATTTTAGAGGTGTGCGGCCGGACAGAAAATCTGGACATCGCCACCCATGTGCATGCTTTTTTACTTGAAACCGCTCAGCGATTGTGGCTCGCCCACAAACTTGCTCAAGGCATTGTCGGCAATAAAGACCGACGCAAATACCTCCAAGGTTTGATGATGGGCTTTTCCGACCGTTTGCGCTCAGAGGCCCAATCCGCCCAAGCCGCTGGTCTGGTGTGGGTGGGCGATCCGGATTTAGCCCAGTGGATGGGTCGCCGACACCCCCGTACGCGGACATCTCGTTCCCGAAGCATTCAAGCCGACGCAGCATGGTGTGCGGGTCATACCGCGGGTAAAAAGTTGGTCATCAACAAGCCGATTTCCAACAAGAGTAGGGGAATTCGCGGCCTGCTTGGGCTTGGTTCCTAGCGGAGGGCTTTGCAAGGCCCGCAAACAAAGTGGATGCGACCGCCATCTCCACGGCCGCCAGTGGGGCCGACCGGCTGCATCAGCCAGGCCTTGAGCGCAGACAATGGCGCGACGGCGCGACATTGGTCGCAGCGAAGGCTCGGAATCCATATGGGCCGGTTTTTCATGGCTTTATCATAGCCCGTGGTCGTCCCGAATACGCTGCAAGACCGCGCGCGCAGGACCTTGGGCGCGCATGACCTCGGGCAGAGAGGCCAGAAATACCCGCCCATACCATTGGTTTGTGACCCGGCGGTCCAAGAGCAAGACCACGCCCCGGTCCCGTTGGGTGCGAATGAGGCGACCAAACCCTTGGCGAAACCGAAGCACCGCCTGGGGCAAGGAATAGCATCGGAAAGGATCGAGTCCTTTGGCTTCGAGTTGCTCAAAACGGGCTTGTTGTACGGGCTCGGTCGGCACCCGAAAGGGTAGGCGCGGAATGATAACCATGCGTAACTGATCACCTTTGACGTCGATGCCTTCCCAAAATGAGTCGGTGCCAAACAGCACGCTACGCCGATGTTCTTTGAAACGCTCCAACAAGCGTTGACGGCTCATTTGTCCTTGTTTGAGTAATGGAAATTCGTGGCCAAACTCGATGACGGCGAGGGCGTGAAAGGCGTTGAGCATCGCGTAAGATGTACAGAGCACAAAGGTGCCGCCATCGACAGCGCGGATGGCATCTAAAATCACCGCGCCGGCGCGACGCTCAAAGCCTTCCTCTTTGGGGGTGGGTAAATCCCGTGGGATGCCCAATAGCACTTGCTCTCGGTAGTTGAAGGGCGATGGATAGCGTGCGGTTTGGACACGAGTGCAGTGGCTCAGGCCGATGCGGCTCGTGATGTGGTCGAAGCCTTTGGCAACGGTGAGTGTGGCAGAGGTCACCACAGCGGCGGGCATGGCCTCGAAGACTCTCTCCCGTAAAAGAGGGCCCACATCGATGGGTGCCATGCACAATCGGGCAGCGGTGGCTGAGCGGTGGCCGCGGTCAAGGGCGAGCCAACTGACCCACAGGGCGTCGTTGTCGTTGATATTGTCGCCATCGGGCATTTCGGCCCCATGAAAATTCCGAACGGACTTGGCCTTGTCTCCCAGTCGTCGTCTGGCCCGTTTGAGGTCGAACAGCAGTTGAGCGTCGGCCATACGGACCGCGGTCGGGAGTGCATCAAGGGAGTCCAGTAGGTCGTCTAAGGGCTTGATTGTTCGGTGTATTGAGCTGGAAATCGCGCGGAGCTGGGGCACGATTTTGTCTTTCCAGACAGGGCCCTCCCGGTATTTTGGCTGCATCCGAACATTGCCCATATCCCCAAGCGCTGCGGCGTCTGCGATATTCTCGAACCACCGCGGGCAGTCGGCCAATAATGATTGCGCGGCTTGTTCAGCCCGAATCAAGTGCTCGGTGGCCGAGTCGGTCTCTTCGGGGTCGAGAGGGCCAGCGCCAAGCAGGTATTTGGAGTGAACCTTGGCCAATGCACCTTTGCGTTTTCGCTTTCCGGGCAACAGGGGGCGGAGCGCGCGACGGATGCCCTCGATGCCAACGCGATCCTCAAATAGCAGGGTTGCGGCATCTTCTAAATGGTGACCTTCATCGAGGACAATGCGATCGTAACGGGGCAAAACACCCACGCCCCCAGAGTCGTATTTGGTGTGAAGGTCTGCCATCAGCAAATGGTGGTTGAGCACCAAAATATGCGCGTCAGCCGCGGCACGGCGGGCCTCGTAATAATGGCAATCGGAATAATGGGGACAGCGGACCCGCATGGTTTGGTCGGCGTCTGAGTTCACCCGGTCCCAGTCTTCGTCGCCGGGCACAAAACCCATATCCGCACGGGTACCGTTAGGGGTGTTCCTGGCCCAGTCTGCAATGCGTGCCAAGGCCTCAGCTTCATCCCCTGTACCGGGATCTGCTTTGGCCAGGCCGAGCTTTCGTTTGCACAGATAGTTGTTCCGACCCATCAAGGAGGCAAAGCGCACATCGAGCCCGGCGCGCAACAATATGGGCAAATCCGAGTGAATCAGTTGGCCTTGGAGGGCGATGGTGTAGGTGCTCACGGCCACCCGTGCCTGATTGCGAATGGCCCACAGGGCCGCTGGAACCAGGTAGGCCAAGGATTTCCCCGTCCCGGTTCCAGCCTCGAGTAAGGAGATGCTGCCCTCATTAAAAGCGTCGACGACATCGAGGGCCATCTGAAGTTGCCCGTCCCGTTGCTCAAAGTCTGGGATGGCCCGTGGGATGTTTTCCCCAAAAAAGGCGCGAACCTCCTCTGGGTCTAAGCGTTCGACCTTTCGGATTCGAGGCTCAACAACCCACAGGGCTCGCTTGACGCTGTTGTCCACGATCACCACGCCAATGCCATCGTCGCCGTAAATTTGCGCGAGGTGCATATCGGCCTCAGAGGCGACCAAAACACCAGAGGGGTGGTTGTGAATCACCACCTCGCCCGGTCGGGGGCGCCGGAGCAAAGCTGGGACGGCCTCAAAGTTGCCGCGACAGTGGATGTCTAAATCGGAGACATGCTGGTCTAAACCCATCCGGCCGATCGCGAAAACCTCTATGCCGCCGGCCTCTGTGATGGCGGTGCGGAGCTTTTCAGCGGCTTCATAAGAAAAACGGGTTTTCACGGTGGCCTAGCGCTTTCGGCGTCGGATTCTGCTGGCGACGGTCCGAAGCTCAGCGATACCCAAGGCCATGGCTGAGCCGGCATAGATGAGCCCGCCGATAAGGCCGCTTAGTGCGAAAACACCCGCATTGAGCAGCGAGGGTCCTTCTGCCCATTGTCCTTGAGCCATGAGCCAACTCGCGACGGCCACTGCCGGGATGGTCGCCAGGGCCATTTTTGCCAAGTCGATGGCCAATCCTCCCAGCCCAAGGCCGCCCTCGACCGTGAATTGAAGCAAGATGACATAAGCGAGCAGTTGTGCTGTGGTCGATAAAGACAGTGCCAACGCCAGGCCGTCTACCCCCATTTGGGGTGAAAGCCACAGTCCAAGGCTCGCGGTGAGCGCGACACCAAGGCCGCCCACTGCGATAAGCGCGCCTCGGCGCTCGAGGGCGAAGAAGGGCTTTTTGATGATCTGAATACCGGCGAGGGCGAGCATGAAGGGGACGAGCATTTGCAAGGCGGTGGCGGTTTGGTGCACATCGTCGAGGGAGTAGGCACCGTGGCGATACAACAAGGCCACGCAGGGTTGTGGGAAGAATAAGATGAAGGCTGCTGCAGGCACCAGGAGCACGCCGGCCAAGCGTGAGGCTCGGCTGAAGGCCAGTCTAAATCCAGTGCCGTCGCCCTCGGCTGCAGCTTTGGAGATCGCAGGAAGCAAGGCTGACCCCACCCCCACGGCGATGATTCCCTGTGCAAAATCGACCAAGCGGGTGGCGTTCCAATACCAGGTCACAGAGCCTTCGCTGAGGTGGCTAGCGAGGTAGCGGAGGACCAGAGTGTTGACCTGCGCCATGATACCGATGAGGGCGACCTTTCCCATCTCGGTGCCGACGCGACGAAACCGTGGGTCGGACATGGCGTCAAGCCGAGGGCGAATGACTCCCCAGTGGTGGACCAAGGGGGGCAAGCAAATGAGCACATGGATGGCGCCGCCGATCAGGACCGCGATGGCGACAGACCATACGATGTCGATTGGGTGAGCGTCGCGCTCGAGGAAAACCGCGATCACCACGGCGGTACTCACCATGCCGGGCGCGAGCTTGGGGATGAAAAAGTGCCCTTTGTGGTTGAGCAGCCCCTCGGCCCAACTCACCAAAGAGACAAAAAATACAAAGGGGAACAACACGCGCGTCAGGGTGACGGTGAGAGCGTATTTCTCGCCCTTAAACCCGTCGGCGACCCAGTCGACAAGCCATGGTGCAGCAAAAATTCCGGCGGCGCTGAGTCCGAGTCCCACGATGATCAGGGCGGTGAGCACCCGTCCAGCCAAGGCTTTGGCCTCAGCGTGTCCTGCTTCGGCCTGGGCTTTGGCCACAGCCGGAACGAGCGCACCGGTCAGGCCCTCATCGGCCACAAAGCGCCGAAGCATGCCGGGGAAGGTGAAGGCCATCACGAAAGCGTCCATCACCATGCCCGCACCCAACACATTGGCCATTGCCAACTCGCGAGCCAGGCCAAGCACACGGGACAGGCCGGTGCCGACGGAAGACGCCATAAAAGCGCGGAGCATTGATGGGCGGGCTGGGTTCACGGGGTTCACCGTAACTGAAGCTTGTGGGGTGGCTTGGGTATTCCTTAAATCTCCATTAAGTGAAAAACAAAGGAGTCCAAAATGCCACGGTACCCAACTGCCTCGAGTACGGTAGCGACAATGCCAGCCGGGGTATTTTCAAAGCTGGCCCATCGGATCGCTGAGATCGAGGGCGAGCGTTTCCAACTGGCGGTGGGGGACACATATCTGGCGCCAGCACAAGGGTGCAGGATGTCTGACTTCGACATTGAGCGCAACCCAGGAATGAACACCTATGCGCCGCCGCGTGGCCTGCCAGTGCTGCTCGACGCGATCTCGACCAGCCGTGGGGTTGACGCCGACCGGGTGATCGTCACGGCGGGGGCTACGGGAGGGCTTGGTGCGCTGATGGGGGCGTGGGTCGATCCTG
>DBIS01000021.1:13945-14597 GCA_002296975.1 Deltaproteobacteria bacterium UBA796
GCGAGGAGGTGTTGATACTGAGTCCCTTCTGGCCTTTGATTCGGGGCATCGTGACCTTGCATCATGGCGTCACTGTGGAGGTGCCCACATTGGGCTTACATGGCGCAGAAGCTTTTGTGGCGGCCTTAGAAGAGAAGGTCAGCACGAAAACGGTAGCGGTGTATATCAACACCCCAAACAACCCGACCGGCCGCGTGTATAAGGCGGCGGTGATGGCGGGGATTGCAGCCTTCGCTCGGCGACATGAGCTGTGGATTTTCTCTGATGAGGTTTACGAAAATATCGTATTTTCTGGTGAGCACATCGGGATGGCTAGCCTTGCTCCCGAGCGCACTTTTTCGGTGTACAGCTTCTCCAAGGCTTACGGCATGGCGGGAAACCGTGTGGGCTATATTGTTGGGCCTTCGAAGCTGGTGATGGCCACGGTGCGCAAGGCCACAGTGCATCACTTTTATGGGGCGTCGACTGCGGGTCAGATGGCGGCGGCGGCGGTGCTGAAGGTGGGAAGCCCGTGGATTGCCGATGCTGTAAAGCGCTACCAGTGTGCAGGAGAGGCGGCGGCGGAGGCGTTGGGGCTAACCGCGCCGCAGGGGGGGACATTTTTATTCATTGATGTCAGTCACAGGCTGGATGACCGTGGGCTGGAAGGTTT
>DBIS01000017.1 GCA_002296975.1 Deltaproteobacteria bacterium UBA796
TGGGTGCGGTGGGCGGGGTGTTTGAGACGCTCAATATGGCGCTCGACAAGGGGGCGGATGTGCCGTCAGCATCCGAGGCTGCGACGGTCACCATCACGGTGTCGTCCTTTTGGAATCCACCCATTTCTGCGCCATTCAAACTTGCGCTGCTCTCTGCCACCACAACACCGCTGACTGTCCACTCGTAGGTGTAAGTCAGTGCGTCGCCGTCAAGGTCATGAGCGGCCACAGTCGCGGTTATTGTGTCGTTGGTGAAGGCTGGGATGGGGCTTAAACTCACCGCGTCCATTATCGGGGTCGCGTTGCCAATAATGACATCATCGGTGGCTGAGGGTCCTTCGCCATACATGTCTGCCGGGGTCACGGTGACGGTCCAAACTTGGCCGCTTTCGGTGTCAGCAGCGGGCACGATCGCTGCGGTGTGTGCCGTCGCTATGCCGTCTACTTGCCACTGGTATTGGTAGGTGATGCCGTCGCCTTCTGGGTCGGTTGATGGCGATACGATGACCGCTTCGATATCGTCGTCGGTGATCGCAGGGTCGGGAGAGATCTCGACGGTCGGTGCGGAGGGCAAACCGTTGATGCGGATGTCAACCGCGTCGGTGCCCACCAATGCGTGAGTGTCTGTGGCGCTTAAAGCGATGGTGTGGTCGCCGATAGACAAGGTGGAGATGGCGGCGGCGACTGAGCCTGCGGGGTCTGCAGGGGCGGTTGAGAGTATGCCATCGACCGATGAACTCCAGCTGAGGACGAGAGAAAGGGCAGGGTCTTCATCATCGACGACATGGGCGGCCAGGTCGATGGTTTCGCCTTCATTAAAGACGGCGCCATCCACCGGTGCCAAAATCACCACGGTCGGAGGGCCGCCGATGTCGATCAACAGATTGTCGACACAAGTGGCGCCGATTTCGTCGGTGACGGTCATCGAGACCACGTGGGTGCCTGGTGACATGCCCGAAGCGGTGAACAGTACATCTCCAGCAGTGGTCGGCGTGGAGCTGCCCATCGGGCCGTCGATATTGGATTCCCAACCAACCATAAGCAGGTCTGATGGTACGTCTATATCGGTGGCGGTGGCCTCAAAGATGATGGTCTCTGTGGCGCCAAAACGAGTCTCGGATGGGGGTGAGTCGATGGAGCAGGCTGGTGCCGAGTTGGGCGCGCCCACAGCGATGATCACGCTCGCCTCAGATGTCAATCCGGTGGTATCTGTGGCCCTCACAGTCAGGCCGTGTTCGCCTTCGTCAAGCATACCAAAGCCAGTAAACCCACCATCGGAGGCGACGGTGGTGTCGATGGCGCTCAAGTCTGCGCCGGAGTCTGTGGTCCATTCGACGGTCAGCAATTCAGAGGCATCTTCACTGTCTTCTGCCACGCCTGAGAACATGATCAACTGGTCGGCATAATAGCGCCCGCCTAAAACAGGGGATGCCATCGTGATGGTGGGCGGTGCGCCAATGGTGACGGTGGTGTCGGCCACGCAAACCAAGCCATCGGCGTCTTGCACTGTCAACGAAATGGTGTGTGGGCCAGAGGATAGGCTGGCTGTGGTGTAGCTCACGCCGCCGTCACTGTTGGGGGTGGAGCTTGAGAGCGGGCCATCGACATCGGAGGACCAGTCCACCGTGAGGGCATCGACGGGGTCGTCGTCGCCAACAATGCCCGTCAGGTTTAGAGACACGCCAAGCTCGGCCAGGCTGCCGGCTTCGGGCGTCAACACGGCACAGGTGGGTGCTTCGTTGGGGGGGCGGACCAAAATGATGACGCTGTCTGTGCCGAGCTTACCGCTGGTGTCGGTGGCCTTCAAAGTGATGGCGTGTTCGCCCACATCTAAAACACCAAAGTCTTCGGTGAAGCCCGCTGTGGATAGGGTGGTATCGAGTATTATTTCGTCGCTAAGGCTGGAAGACCAGACGACAACGAGCGCGTCTGGGGCATCTTCGTCGTCAACGATTGTACCGGCAAAGCGAATCAGGTCGCCTTCGCGAAAGACTTCACCCTCGCTCGGGCTTTCGATGTTCACAGTCGGCGCATCAGTGGACAAAATGCTCAGGTTTAACCTTGCTATGCCGGCAGCCCCCTTCGGGTCGGTGATGGTCAAAACCACCTCGGGTTCTCCTGGCCGAAAGTCGGCGTCACAGGTGCTCATGCCTTCGGTGTCGAGTGGACCCGAGCAGACCTCTGTTCCATCGACAGTCCAGCGGGCTTCCAGTGTCTCTGCCCCGTCGTTGCTGTCCTCACCTTGGCCGAGCATGCGCACGGTCTCACCTTCGTTAAAACTGGCCTCTGCGGATGGCGATAAAATATAAGCGGTGGGGGTGTCGTTAAAAACGGACACGGTCTTTTCGCTGCACGCTGAGGTGAGCAAGAACGCTGTGGCGATAAGGCTGAGTTTCATAAGTTGTTCGATCTGGGCAGTTGCGTGAGAAGGGCGAAGCTTGCGGGATTAGAGACGGCTACGGGTGTGCATAGTACCCTGAGAGGGTGTAGAGCATGCCCTCTGTGGAGCGAAAGTTCATGGTCTCACCCGCCGGGATTCGCACACCGCTTTCCATATGGAAAACAGTTGGGCTTTGGTAATAATAATTGTTTGTGGCGCTGCGAAAGGCTGCCGCTTTTGTACCGTCGTCCTGTTCGATGAAGAAGTCGACAGTGCGGCTGCCACGGGAGGCGCCGAACACATCGGTGATAATCATATCTTGGTCTGCTGGGGCCGAGATAATCATGGTCTCGGCGCCGGTAAACTCTCCACCCATGCTCCAAACAGGGCTTGTGCCATAGGAGATGGCGGCGCTGCCGGGGTAGCCAATCGCTTGTGATGAGGCGAGAGAAAAGCCGAGGCCGGCGGCCAGGCAGGCGATAAGCGTGATCTGAAAGTTGGCTGTTTTCATGTTCGGGGCTCCGTTGGCCCACACCCTACCGTAAAATTGGGCTCCCCGGGTGTTGGCCGGTACTGAATCAGGGCAGGGAACAGCGTCAACTCTTTACAGCGGGGGACAGGGGGAATCCGCTTCGGCGAGGCTACTTTCCTGGGGAGCGTCGGTTGTGTAGCGGGGCCGAGGATCCCCTGCAAACCCCTTTTTTCGTGTGATTTTGCTTCTGAGATCAGAAAGCCCTGTCAGGACAGCCACTTAGAACGAAGAATTCTTTTTTGCATGAGGTGGGCTTTGAGTTTGGGTTCAGGTTTCGCCCTCGGGTTAGCGGGTATTCATGAGTGAACGTTCGATTCCATGTTTGGTGGTGAGTGGTTTTTTAGGCAGTGGCAAGACCACCTTGGTCCGGCGTTTACTGGATGAGGCCCAAGCCACGGGATCTCGGGTAGCGTTTGTGTCCAACGAACTGGGTGAACTCGGTGTGGACCAGGCCATGCTGGGCGGAGGGCAAGAGGCCTTTGTGGAGTTGGCTGGCGGCTGTGTGTGCTGTGCGCTCAATGATGAACTGTATGAGACCCTGATCATGCTCAAAGAGAAGGTCGACCCAGACCGCATCGTGATCGAGACCTCTGGTGTGGCGATACCCCACGATGTGCAGATCACTTTTTGGCAGCCACCCATCAAGGATTGGGTGTCAGAGGAGGCTGTGGTGGTGGTGGTCAACGCCGAGCAGTTGAGCGAGGGCCGAGATTTAGCGGGGACCTTCGCTGAACAGTTGGAGAGCGCCGACTTGATCGTTTTGCACAAGGTCGATTTGGTGGACCCTAAAGACATCGAAGACTTAAAGCGCAAGGCGAGCAGCTTTAATCCTGGTACACCCACGGTGGCGGCCTCTTTTGGCGATGTCGACCCTCGGCTGTTGCTGGCTGAGCGCGGCCCAAGAGCAGAACAACCCCATCACTGTGGCAGCGACGACTGTGATCACGACCATCATCACGAGGCGTTTGAGTCTTTTGAGATTAGCGTGACGCCGGGTCAAACCCAGGCCCAAGTCGAAGCGACGCTCCGGGCCCATGGAGCACTTCGAACGAAGGGCTTTGTCGAGTTGGATACTGGTCTTGTGTTGGTCCAAGGGGTGGGCCGCCGAATAGAGATGACCCCGCCGCCTGTAGCGGTCGACCCACAGCTGCTCGGGCGGGTGGTGGTCATACGGCGGGTTGAGTGAGCGGGCTTGGCAGGGTAGACAATGTGCACAAACGAGGCACGCCAATCATGAAGCTCGACGGACGCATTCTTTATCTTACCGACGATGTCGACCAAATTTCGGCCCAACTTTTGGGCGAGAACCTGGCTTTAAATGCTGACGCAGACATGTTCTTTGGCGTGAACACAGACGCGATGATCTCAGGTCGGGCCTGTACTCTCGGCTATACGCCCGAAATCTTGGGGCCGTATTTTTTAGAGAATTTTCGCGAGATCGTGGCCAAAGATGCGGTGCGATCGGGTGGCTTTCAGGTGATCGTTGGCGGCGACGCTTATGGCTCCGGTTCTTCTCGCGAGGTGGCTGTGGTGGCTCATGTGGGCGCAGGGATTGAGTTGGTTATCGCTCGGAGTTTTCAGCGGATTTTCCAAGAAAATATGGTCTACGCCGGCATGCCATTTACCACCGACTACACCGTGGCCGACCGTCTTCGTGCGGGCGAAAATGTGGACACATCAGCCTTTTTTGACGAGCTCCCGCCCTTTTTTAAGCAGGTGGCACATCGTGGCGGCTTGTTGTCGTATGCCAAAGCGTGGCTCGATGGCGAGGTTGAACCTTGGTACGACACGAACACCACGGTCCGGCCGCTCAATGTGGTCGAAAAAATCGCAGCGGCCCGGGCGTGGTCTGGTGGGCGTCCTGGTGTAGGCGGTGGTGCCAAATTTGGCATCAACGCTGTGGCCCCTGGAGACCAGGTGCTGTGCCGGGTCGGATTTCGAGGCATGCATGAGTACACTGCAGGGATGGTGATGGCCTTGTACGAAGATGCTTTTGGCAAAGTACCGGTTCAAGACCCCGACCAATGTGCTTCTTTTGAGGATCACTTTGTGTTGATCGATGAGCCCACGGTGCCTGAGGCGGTCAAGGCATCGCGCTCAGCACCGGCCAAACGCTTGGCTGCAGAGATGGTCGACGCTTGTGAGCGCCACGGAATTCGCCTTCATGGTCCAGGCCGCGAGCATCAAGCCGGGGTGTGTCATCGCATCGTGGTCGAAGAATATGCCCGTCCAGGTGATGTGGTGGTCTTGACCGACTCTCACAGCCCCACGGCAGGAGTTTTGAATGCCTTCGCGTTTGGCGTGGGCTCGACAGCCATGGCTTTTGCCCTTCGCACCGGGCTTATTCCGGTAACGGTTCCCAAGGTTGTGCGGGTGTGGGTGACAGGCGATGCCAAGGGTGTGCTCAGCCCCAAGGACCTGGTTTTGCACTTGATTGGCGACCCGTATTTCCGCGAGGAGCACTGGCGCACCGGCCCCACCGATACCTGCGTCATGCAACTGGGTGGCCCTGGCCTAGACCAGTGGAATGTGGACGAGCTGTCGGTCATCACCAATATGAGCGTCGAGGGAGGCCTCATGACGGGTGTTGTCGAACCTTGCGAGCCATTGCGCGCATTTCTCAAGGAGCGACGTGGGAATGATTATGCGGACTGGATGGTCGAGCCCGATGAGGGGGCCCATTATGAGCGCGTGATCGACGTCAACCTCGATGAGGTGCCGCTCACTGTGGCCACACCAGGAGACTCTCGAAACCGCCTCAGTCTGGCCGAAGCGATTGGGACCCCGATTCATAATGTGGTGATAGCATCGTGTACCGGTGGCTCCATCTCCGACTTGCGGGCGGCAGCGGATGTCATTCGAGGCCGGTCCCTGCACGACAATGTGCGTGTGACCGTGACACCATCGAGCGCTGTGGTTGCCAAAGAGGCCGAAGAAGAAGGCTTGCTTGAGCTCTTTCGGGCTTTTGGTGCCGTGGTGTCTCCGCCAGGATGTGGCAGTTGTATCGGAAATGGGCCGGGCATTCCATTGTCTGGAGAAACCACAGCATCGACCACAAATCGCAATTTTGACCGACGTATGGGTGCGCCCGGACCGGTCTATTTGGTGAGCCCAGCGGTCGCCGCAGCGAGTGCCATCACTGGCGTGTTGACCGACCCAAGAAGTCTCTGACAAGCTCCTGACACGTCACCCACCCGTCACCACACGGGGGCAGTGGCTGGAATAAACGGACTTCAGAACAGGATTTATTCCTGTCTGGAGGCTGATGTGCGCAGTTTGATAATATGTGTCTCGCTGAGTGTTTTTGGGTGCCAAGGTCAAATCGAAACCTTAGATAAAGCGCCCGAAACGGTCTTGGCAGAGTTGCCCATTGACGAAACCGATGAGGGTTCGCCAGGGCTATCTCAGGACACAGGTGACGCTCCAGCCGATTCACCAGACCTTGAAGAAAGCACCGAAGTTTTGGTGGGCTTAGACCTTGAGTTGACCTTCGAGTCTCGGGATGATGGCGCTTTGGTGTGTGCCAAGCGCGTAGCGGTGACGGGCAGTCCTTTCACCGGCGAGTGTGAGGGCTGTGACTTTGCATTTACCATCGAAGGCACCCTCACCGAGGATAACTCTGCCTCTGGCTGCTATGTGCCAGACTATAAATTGTTGGTGACCGATGGCACGCTGCACACCATGATGCTCGCTCACGCCGACACGCTTGATGTCGACAACTGGGGCACAATGAGCAGCTATTCTGATGCCTTATTTGTCTCTTATTACCGTGAAGATACAACGGGTTCGACGGGGCCCATCGTCAAGGTGTTGAGTCATGCCGACGCGCCTGATCTTGAACGCACCGTGGTCATCGACGAGGTGTCTCTCACCTGGGGCATCGAAGTTGAGGGCGCGTATAACGGCGACGACGAACTGTTGGATTTTTGTGCATCGGATTACAGCTCGTCTTGGGCCGACCACACCCCGACCGGTGCGGCGGTTCGCACCGAGACCATGCCTTGTGATGGGACCAAGGCCGACATCTGGACCATCGATCTCGACGTGGCCATGAGCCTAGATATCGCGGTTGATACCGTCGATTTGAGCACGGCCTTCGATCCAAAGTTTTATGTGATCGGACCTGATGAATGTGTTGATTATGCGGCCGATGACAACTTTGAATGCACCTTTCCGCCACCCAGTTTCGAGTGCCCGGCCATCGCTGCAGAGTTGGGTGCTGGTCGGCATCAGATTGTGGTGACTGCGTTCCCTAACAAATGTACCGAGGGTGCAGAAATGGGAGAATACGCGCTGTTGATCGGCGGAGAAACCCCGGTTCGACCCTATTTGGCCGAGAACGATATCTTTCGCTATGAGCAGATTCCCACCGAGGAGTTGTACACCGGAACTGGGGTGTTGATTTACGAGTAGGGCTTTTTGGGATGAGCGTGCTTGGTGCGGGTTAGCAGGGCCCATGCGCGAATTTGACCTGATTTTATTTGGCGTGACTGGCTATACCGGTAAGCTCGTCGCCGAGGCATTGTTGGCCAGCCCCGAGCCTGGGCTTAAGTGGGCGGTGGCTGGCAGAAACCTTGAGAAACTGAAGGGTGTCGTCGCCGATATCGCGCAGCGCTTTCCAGAGGCTGCATCTTTGGCGCTCGTTGTCGCAGATGTGGCAGACGCCGCCCAAATGGCAGATTTGGCCAAACGCACATCGGTCGTGTGCACAACGGTCGGCCCTTATGCCAAGCTCGGTGACGCCATGGTTGCGGCATGTGTGGCCGAGGGGACAGATTACTGTGATCTCACCGGCGAAGTGAGCTGGATGCGCCAAAATATCGACGCTTATCATTCGGTAGCGGCTCAAAAAAAATGTCGAATCGTCCACGCTGCTGGTTTTGATTCCATACCTTTCGATATTGGTGTTTATGCAGTTCAAAAGCACTCTTTTGATAAATATGGAAAGCCGTCCACGGTGATTACAACGGCCACGCGCGCTTTAAAAGGCGGGTTTTCTGGAGGCACTGTGGCATCGATGGGTGTGCTCTTTGACGCCATCGCCGAAGACCGCACGCTTTTACGCCTGATGGCCAACCCTTATGCCCTGGTACCGGGTGGCACGGGGCCAGATAAAAACGACAGCAAGTGCGTTGAGTATTGGCCCGAGCACGGGGTGTGGACGGCCCCCTTTATTATGGCCGGATGCAACACACGGGTTGTGCGGCGGACCCATGCATTATTGGGCATGCCATGGGGTGAGGACTTCTCATATGCAGAGGCATCGGGCACGGGACCAGGTGTGTCGGGTTGGATGCGGGCGCACCTTTTACGCCTGGCGCTCGGCACCCTTGTGCTCAGTTTGGCCGTGCCCATGGTGCGCGGTGTGTTGGTGGGTTGGCTTTTGCCCGCACCCGGTGAGGGCCCGAGCGAAAGGCAACGCCGCGAAGGACGCTTTTCTGCGCGGGTGGTGGGCGAGTGTGGAGATGAACGTGTGGTTGTCGATGTGAGCTGCGAGGGTGACCCAGGATATTTGGCGACCTCTCGGATGCTCGCTCAAACCGCGGTTGCGCTCGCCAAGGATGAATTGCCCGAGATGTATGGGGTGCTCACACCGGGGGCTTTGATGGGTGATGTCTTGCTCAAGCGGCTGCCCAAGGTCGGCGTCCATTTTAAGTTGCGATCTTGAGTTGGGCGTAGAATCTGTTTATGGTCATGCGTTCCAAATTTAGCTTTGCACTGTTCGCGATTTTTCTCGGCCTTGGCTGTGTGGAAGGGGTCTGCCGTGTGCTGGCGCCTTCAGGGGGCTTATTGCGGGGTACGGTGGAGCCCACGGAGGGTGGAGTGCCGGCCATCATGATGCGCGGCTCGCCTTTTTTATTGTGGGAGTTGGCGCCGGGCGCGCGCAATGGGCCGGGTGGTGTTGTGTCCATCAACGCGGCGGGGTTTAGAGACAAAACCCGGGGAGCCAAGAAGGGGCCGCGGGTCTTGGCCTTGGGCGACTCTAGCGTGTATGGTTTTGGGGTTGGTGACGACGACGTATTTAGCGCCAAGTTGGAATCGGGCTTCCAAAGCACTGGGGCCGAGTTTATCAACGGCGGTGTGCCCGGGTATTCTTCCACCCAAGCGCTCAACCTCTTGTGGGGCCGGGGCTTGTCCCTTCAGCCGGATGTGGTGCTGGCCATGACGCTGTGGTCTGACAACAACTTTGACACTTTCGTTGATGCCGAGCAAATCGCCACCTATGCGGCTTGGCGTCGGTCTGGGGTCGCGTCTATTGAGTCGGTTTTAGAGCGGTCAGCGATGTATCGATTGGCCGAGTTTTACCTGCGCCAGCATGAGCCAGGGCATGTGGGTTGGATGGCCCTCAAGCGTCAGAGCCCAAGTGGAAATCGCCGGGTTCCCATCAATGATTATGCCCGAAATCTTGGCGAGTATTGCGCGACCATGGCCGAGCGGGGTGGTGGGGTGGTCTTTGTTATATTGGCCAACCGCAATGACCTCACGCGGGCCGAGTCCAACCCACCCTGGACGCCCTATCGAGCGGTGATGCGCGAGGTGGCACAGTCTTGTGGTGCACCTTTGGTCGACTTGCCCGCCGCATTCGCTGCGGATGGTCGCCATTTTTTGTTTTTGGATGAGATGCACCCAAGCGCTGAGGGCCATGCCTTGATGGCGGAGACCATTATGGGCGTGCTTCGGGCTGAGGGTTGGCCGGGCCGCCCGATTCGGGTCAACGCCCCCTCACCATCTGCACAAATTCGGCCGGATCCCTTCGAGGGGAAGGGCAATATCTTGGGTTTATTTGGCGGCTAAGGGGCTTAGATGAGCCCAAGCAAGCCGGTGGGCTCCCAAAGCAGAATCTCAAAGTCGATGCCATGTTGCTTTGCGGCATTTTCCATCACATTTTTGTAGCGGCGCACGTTTGGGTCCATCTCGAAGGCGACAGAAAACCAGCGCACGGCTGTGATGTCCCAGTCTTTGAGGGTTTCGGCGACGGTGGTGGTCATCTCATCGATTTCATCGCGGTGAAGCAGGTGGTCATAGGCGGGGATGGGATGGTCGGGAGAGAGTAGGCCGAACTTGCCAGACAAAATTCCAAAGCGAGTATTTGCAGCGTTTGCATTGGCCTCGACACCGGCGATTCGGTCGGAGAGGTAGCGGTCACGCGCAGCCAAAGGGCTTGATGCGCCGTCTTTGTTGGCTGAGCAGTAGGTTGCAAAGAGCAGCATGGGTTTAGGCCTTTGGGATTCGGCATTGAAAGCCGATGCAGCGGGTGTCGTCATTGGCATCGGTCTCGGCTTCGTCATTGATCTCTTGGAGCAAGGCACCGATGTGGCTCATTTGCTCGGCGGTGAGCCCCATGCTGACCACACGATCCTGGCCCATGCCGGGCACCAATGTTGTGATGACTGCGATGGCGTCGGCGTCTTTGAGGGCAGTCATGACATTGCGTCCGACTTGTTCGGTTGGCGACATGATGGCTGACGTGATGGTGTCGGCGTTTCCGTCGGGGGCGTCGGGGGCGTCGGGGGCTTGTTCGTCGTTCATGGTGGGGCTGCCTTTTGTTGAGCAAATCTTATTCACATTGTCTGCGCTGTGTGTCCATATTTGCTAGGTGAACAGCGAGGAACATTCAAATGCTAAGATATGTATTCGTCGGGTTTTTAGGTGCTTTTTGGGTGGTTGGGTGCGGTGGCTCGGATGGGGCGGCCAAAAGCTGTGGAGAAGGCTTTGTTCGCGGCGACGGGGGTGACTGCGTGCGTGAGGCTGCCACAGATGCCGACGCTGATGCCGA
>DBIS01000316.1:0-10920 GCA_002296975.1 Deltaproteobacteria bacterium UBA796
CTGTAGCAGAGAGTATAGGGCCTTGTCGGCCTCGAGAATTTGGTCGGGTATTTTCACGCTCCGAAGGTAGCACTCATGGAAGCTAAAGCACTGCGAAGCTTGGGCTTGGATCGCTTTGTCGGCCTCGGGCCCGACGAGGTGCGGGCACTGATTCCAGCCTGGTTGGCTGCTTTTGTAGCTGGAGATACAGCCGCCTTGTCGGCAATTCGAGTCGCAGAAGTCGTCGCACAGTTGGATGATGTGCATTTAATGGCCACCATGGAGCGTCTCACCACCACCGGAGATGGCTATGGTTTTTTTGAGGTCGACCCGGCAGCGCGAAAAATCACCCGGGCCTATATGGACTCCTTTTCTGCTGGGTCCACCATTTTTGGGCTCGATAGATTGAGCGCAGCCGCAGCCGCTGGTCCGGTCTTAATCGTCTGCAATCATCTCGCTTATTGCGACACAGTGTTGAAGGATATGGTGATCGCCCAGGCCGGTGCAGAGCATCTGGCGGATCGCTTGATCGCCGTTGCAGGACCAAAGGTTTATGAGACCCCATTCCGCCGCATGGCGTCCTTGTCCATCGGCACCATCAAGACTGCACAGTCGACGGCCATCACCCACGATGAAGGTGCTTTAAGTCCGCGTGAAGTGGCCGAGATTGCAGTCCGCAGTGTGCTTACGGCTCATGAGCAGATGCGATCAGGTGGCTTGGTGGTCTTGTACGGTGAAGGCTCACGCAGCCGCGACCAGCGCTTCGGCCCTTTCATCAAGGCGACTCGGAAGTACGCCAAATTTCCTGGGTGTCAGGTGATGCCGTTGGCCCTGAGTGGCACGGACAGATTGATGCCCATCGCACAACCACAGATGCATCTCGGCACTGCTGAGGTGCGCGTGGGCGAGGTCATCTTGGTGGACGATTTGGGCCCCACCCGGGCCATCGAAGCGGCTTGGCACCAAATCGCAAATATGCTCCCAAAAGATCATTCGCCGGCCGAAGGTGTTGGGCCTTGGCGCACAGGTGGCGGGGTGTACAGTCTTGTCTAGCTTTGGTCCCGCAACTCAGTAAGGGCGCGTTTGGCGAATATGCCCGCCATGCTTCGTCGCCAAGCCACATCGCCGATGATGCTCGCCTGTGGCCGGGTTTGGGCCTCTACCAAGCTTGCGATGCCTGCGATGGCATTGTCATCTAAGGTCGCGCCGATAAAGGGCTCGAGCTTTCGAATGGGCTTGGGTTGTGGGTTGACTGCACCGACCACGATGTCCAAGGCAGCGAGCACATCTCCATCAAAGCGACCGACCATCGCCAGACCCAGTTGAGGAAAGTCGATGCTGTCCCGGCGTCTGAGCTTTTTGTAGGTGGAGCGTGTGTCACCGAGGGGCTTTGGTATATCGATGTGCGTCAGCAGCTCTCCGGCCTCGATTTTGAGGTGGTTCATACCATCAAAGCGAAAAAGCTCCCGCATATTTATGCTGCGTTCTCCTGCGTTGGAGAGCAAGCCCAGGCTGGCGTTGAGGGCCAACAAAGTAGGCACGGTGTCACTGGATTGGGCCGCGACGCAAGTCTTTGGCCCGTTGATGACATGGCACCAATCGCCATCGGCCTTGAGGCAATGGCCCAAAGCGCGGCGCCAAAACTCAGTTTGGTTGTAGTACAAGCATCGGGTGTCCAGCAATACATTGCCACCAATGGTGCCCATGTTTCGGATTTGTGGGCTCGCCACCAGATGGGCCGCGATGTTGAGTGGTGAAATATCGGTGGCTGCGAGGGCAGACAAACGCATTCCAGCGCCAATCCGCCAAGTGGTGTCTTTATCTTCAACCCCGTCGTTCAACACCCCGCTCAACCCGATGAGGTTTTTGGGCCGAACGATGCGGTGCTTGATGTTGGGCAGTAAATCGGTGCCACCAGCGATAAACATCGGCGCGTCCAGTTGGGCGTACATGGCGACTGCATCTGCTGGAGAGCTTGGGGCGTGAAACTCAAATCCATCCATTCTCAGCATGATTATTTACCCGCCAGTTGGTCACGTTCCGCCAAGGCCTTGAGTACCCGTTCCGGAGTGAAGGGGATCCGTCGTAGGCGAATGCCCACCGCATCGTGGATCGCATTGGCGATGGCGGGGATGATGGGGTGAAGGGGGCCCTCACCGGCCTCTTTGGCACCGTATGGCCCACCTGGGTCGGTCTCTTCGATAATGTCAGCGAAAATATCGGGGGTCTCCATTGCGGTGGGGATGGCGTAATCGAGCAGGTTGGGCCCAGTGTGGAGCCCGCGTTCGTCAAAGAGCTGTGCCTCCATGATGGCCTCGGCGTAGCCCATGTACACAGAACCTTCGATTTGGCCCTCGACTAACGTGGGGTTGATGGCCTTCCCGCAATCGTGTGCGACCCACACCTTTTCGACCCGAACTTGGCCGGTTTCTTCGTCGACGGTGACCTCCGCGACGTGGGCAGTGGTGGAATATGCTGGGGACGCGCCGATGGTGCCCCCGCGGTAGTCTCCACCCACTTTTCGGGTTCGGTACCCGCCCGTGCTGCCCAATGGCCGTCCCCGTGCGGCTTCGGCGAGAATCAGCACTTCTCGGACCTCGATTTGCTTGCCAGCGTCGGATTTGTCGAAGTAAAAGCCGAGGGCCACGCCGACTTGTTCGGCGGGGATTTCCCAATGTGCAGCCACGGCGGCCACGAGCTCTTGTCGCATGGAGCGGGCGGCCTCTTGGGCGGCGGTGCCACACATAAACGTGACCCGCGAGGAGTAGGCGCCCAGGTCGACCGGGGTGAGGTCGGTGTCCGAAGAGATCACGGTGATGTCGTCGGGCGCAACACCTGTTTCTTCTGCGACGATGTACGCGAGCATGCCGTCAGAGCCTTGACCGATGTCACTGGCCCCGCAAAAAACGGTGATTTTACCCGAGCGGTCGGCTTGAAGTTGCACCCCGGATTGCGGCATATCGTTGGGGTAGACCGGATAGGCAGTACCCGAGATGTACATCGAAATCGCCACACCTTGGCCCCGTCCAGTCTCGAGCTTTCCGTGTCGTGTGGTCCAATCGCTCGCCGATTCGACACTGTCCAAGCAAGCCAAGATCCCTATGGAAGGAATCGTCTGGCCATTGACCGTGGTTTCGCCATTTTTCATGGCGTTGATGCGTCGAATGTTGATGGGGTCCATTTGGAGGGCCTCAGCGACTTCATCGAGGGCACACTCAAAGGCGAAGCGTGGCTGAACAGAGCCATGTCCCCGTTTTGGGCCGCAACATGGTTTGTTGGTGTAAACTCGCCGGGCCCGAAAGTGGTAATTCGGAAAGTCGATGGGGCCGGGGAGCAGTTGGCCGGCGTAGTAGGCGGTGATCATGCCGAATGAATGGTAGCTGCCGCCATCGATCAAGATGTCTGAGTCAACGGCGGTGAGCTTGCCGTCTGATGTGGCTCCAACCTTAAAGTGCATGTCCATGGGGTGACGGCCACGGTGGGCGTAAAACACCTCTTCACGGGTGTAGAGAATCTTCACGGGCCGACCTGCTTTTTTGGACAGCAAGGCCACGCAAAACTCCAGGTCGAAAGGTTCAGATTTTCCGCCGAATGCACCGCCAAGTGCTGGCTGTATTACCCGTACTTTGGCTTGGGGGATGCTTAAAATTCGGGACAGTTCTCGGTGAAGATAATGAGGCACCTGGGTGGATGACCAGACGGTGAGTTGGTCGTCTGGGCTCCATGTACCGACCGCACAGTGGGGCTCGATGGGGGCGTGGGTGTTGCCCTCATAGAACCACTGATTCTCGATGACCACATCGGCGGCCTCAAAGGCGGCGTCCAAGTCTCCAAAGCTCAAGTCGACCGTTTTGGCGATATTGGTCTTGCGGTCCCGGCCTTTCCAGTCTGATTCGTGTACCAGTGGGGCCCCATCGGCCAGGGCATCTTCAGGGGAAAACACCGCCTCGAGCACATCCCATTCGACCTTGATCAGGTCCATGGCTCGGATGGCCGTCTCTTCGTCGACGGCTGCGACGGCGGCCACGCCATCACCCACAAAACGGGCCTTATCGGTAGCGAGCGCTTGTTCGTCGGGGGTCCACGGGATGACGCAATATCGGTCTGGCATCTCTTCGCCCGTGACGACCGCGAAGACCCCATCGAGGGCCTCGGCAGCGGTCGTATCGATGGAGACAATGCGTGCGTGGGGGAAGGGTGAGCGCAGGATACGACCGTGGGCCATTCGGGGCAGGTCGATGTCGTCGGCATAAATCTCTGTGCCCACGCCCTTGCGGATGCTGTCGGCCTTTCGGCCCCGGGCGCCGAGGACCAAAAAGCCCTCAGAAGGCTCACCATAGCGGATGGGTACGGGGCGGTTTTTACCTTCTCCGGCCATGCCGTCGAGATCTTTTGCTGGGAGCTTTACGGCCTCAAAAATTTTGGTGTAGCCGGTACATCGGCAGAGGTTTCCGCTCAATGCCTCACGGATGTCGGTGTCTGAGGGTTTGGGGTTGGTATCGAGCAAGGCCTTGGCCGAGCAGATCATGCCGGGTTGGCAAAAGCCGCATTGCAAGGCACCGCACACATCAAAAGCGCGGGGGATGGTGAGGTCGAGTCCTTCGATGGTTTGAATCTCGCGACCTTCGGCCATTGAGGCCAAGGTGCAGCAAGACAAGATGGGTTCGCCGTCAGCCAGCACCGTGCATGCGCCGCAGTCTCCCTTGTCGCAGCCTTGTTTGGTGCCCGTGAGCCGCAGCTTGTACCGCAGGACCTCGAGCAAGGTCCAGTGTGCGGGGGCCATGACTTCGATCGTCTCTGAGTTGATTCGCAAGTGGTGAATCCGGTTGGCCATCGTCTCTCCTCTGAACACTCGCACTAACACCCCTGCTCCGAGGTGGGTGGCTGGAGCCGGGGCGTGTTGGGCTTTAAGCCAGCTTCAGCAAGGCCTCGACCGCCGCATCGATACCCATGGCGATCTGGCTCAAGGGCGCGTCACACATATAGGCTGGGGCGGTCACGACTTTGTTGGCCTGGTCGACATGGCATTGGGTGACCGTCCGCTGGATGTGGGTGCCGCCCATGGCTGTGATGGCTGCGGAAGTGTCGGGGTCTGCTCCGATGGTTACCGTGACATCGCCCAGAGCGCGGACGATGACTGCTGGGGCGATGCACACCGCTCCGATGGGCTTGGACGCGCCATGAAAGCCTTGAAGCACCCGCTTTAGCTCTGGGTCGATGGTGCAACTCGGGCCTTCGGTTGCGAAAGTGCAAAGGTTTTTGGCTGCACCAAATCCGCCGGGTAAAAACACGGCATCGAAGCTGCGGTGGTCGACCTCGCTCAAGGCCAAAATATTGCCCCGGGAAATGCGCGCGGACTCCACCATCACATTTCGCGTCTCTTCCATCACCTCGCCGGTGTTGTGGTCGATCACATGCATCTGGTCTTTATTGGGCGCAGCACAGGTGGTCTTGGCCCCTGCGCGGCTGAGGGCGAGAAGGGTGATCACCGCTTCATGAATCTCTGAGCCATCGAAAACACCGCAACCGGAGAGAACGACGAGGACCTTTTTAGACATGGATGCTCCTGGGCACAAAAAGCCTGGGGTGGGGGTTTGATAAATGGACAATATCTGACGTGTCCAGGGAGGGCAATTGGGGGTTAAAGACCAGCCACTGGAGGCCATGTGAGCACAACTCAGCCATTTGCGGTCATTTTAGCTGCCGGACGCGGCACCCGAATGAAGTCGACCCTCGCCAAGGTGCTCCATCCTTTGGTGGGAATTCCGATGGTGGCCCATGTGGTGAACGCTGCGCGCTCAGCAGGGCTGGTTCCTGTTTTGGTTGTGAATCACCAGCAAGAAGCTGTGCGGGCAGCATTTGCTGGGTCAGACACCCTTTTTGTGACCCAAAAATCCACCCGAGGCACCGGGGATGCGGTGGCGAGTGCGCTGGAAGTGTTGCCCGAGTCCGGCACGGTGGTGATCATGTCCGGGGATGCGCCCCTGGTGCAAGCCAAGACGGTCGAGGCGTTGTTGGCCGCCCATGGGACGGCCGCAGTCACCGTGCTCACCGTCCAACTCGACGATGGCGCCCATTATGGTCGGCTCGAGCGCGATGCATCGGGCGAACCCGTGCGAATTGTCGAGGCCGGTGAAGCGTCAGCCGAACAAAGGCGCATTACAGAGATTAACGCCGGTTTGTACTGTTTTGACATTGCTTGGTTGCGCACGGTATTGCCCACGCTGCTACCTCATGCCCCCAAAGACGAGGTCTATTTGACGGACACACTTGAGCGGGCGGCCACAGAAGGGCGTGCACGGGTGGTGGTTCATTCGGATTTCGAAGAGGTGGCGGGGGTGAATGACCGTTTCGAGTTGGCGACCGCGCGCGGGGTTTTACAGGCCCGGATTATCGAGGTTCATGGTCGGGCTGGGGTCGATTTTTTATCCCCAGGCACCGTGGTGGTCGAGCAGGATGTTGTCATTGGGCCCGATGTATCGATCAGCGCGGGTGTGGTTTTAGAGGGAGACACCACCATCGGTGAGGGCAGTATTATTGGCCCCCATTGTCATTTGATTGACGCCAATATTCATGCGGGCGTTGTGGTTCATAGCCACAGTGTCATTCACTGCGCAGTTGTTCATCCAGGTGCTTCGATCGGTCCCTTCGCCCGGCTTCGGCCCCAGGCCATCGTGTGTGAAGGGGCTCGGGTGGGCAACTTTGTCGAGATGAAGAAATCGACCCTTGGCCCCGGTGCCAAAGTCAGTCATCTCGCCTATATCGGTGACGCCATGGTGGGAGAAGGTGCCAATATTGGCGCGGGCACCATCACCTGTAATTATGATGGCATCAAAAAGAGCCAAACGACGATTGGGGCGGGTGCTTTTATCGGCTCAAATTCGGCTTTGGTGGCCCCGATCAACATTGGGCCAGGGGCGATTGTTGGGGCGGGGTCTGTGATCACCAAAGATGTGCCCGCCAATGCCGTCTCGATCGCCCGTGGCAGTCAAAACAACATTGAGGGCGCCGCTGAGCGCTTTCGTTCCCGAGCGAAAATCAAATGATGGACGAAGCCGCTTGCTTGGCCGATCTCAACGATGAACAACGGTCCGCTGTGGTCAAAATTGAGGGGCCGCTCCTGATTTTAGCCGGCGCTGGGTCGGGAAAAACCCGCGTATTGACCCGTCGGGTGGCCTACATGCTCACCCAGGGCATCAAGCCTTGGAATATTCTGGCGGTCACCTTCACCAACAAGGCCGCCGCTGAGATGCGCACCCGTGTTCGTGAGCTTGTGGGGCCGGCCGCAGACAATGTTTTGGTGAGTACCTTTCACTCTGCGTGTGTGCGCTTTTTGCGACAAGACATCGAGGCGATTGGCTACAAACGGAACTTCACTATTTACGACACCGACGACCAGTCGCGGTTGCTGCGGAGTCTGGCGAAAGCGGCCAATATCGACATCAAAGCTTTGCCGGTCAACAAGATGCGGTCTACCATCGAAAAGGCCAAAATCAAGCTTCAAGATGCCGAGGCCTACGCAGAAAATCACCGCACCGACCCCATGGCCCGGATTTACACAGCGTATGAGGCCCACTTAAAACTGGCCAACGCGCTCGATTTCAACGATTTACTCAATCTGACCGTAAAGTTGTTTGAGACTTTCCCCGGTGTGCTGGCCCGGTACCAAGACAAGTACCGCTACGTGATGGTCGACGAGTATCAAGACACCAACTTGGCCCAATACAAGCTGATCAAATTGCTCGCGGGCAAGCATCATAATCTGGCGGTGGTGGGGGATGACGACCAGAGTATCTATGCTTTTCGTGGCGCAGACGTTCGGAATATTTTGGAGTTTGAACATGACTTTCCGAGCACGGAGGTCATCCGTTTGGAGCGTAATTACCGTTCCACATCGCCCATCTTAAAGGCTGCACATGCAGTGGTGAGCAACAACCGTGGGCGCATGGCGAAAGAGCTTTGGACAGAGCAAACAGAGGGGGAGCTTGTCCACATGATCATCGCCCGCGACGACACCGAGGAGGCCCATCAGGTGCTTCGTCAGATCCGTCGTTTGCGCGATGATGGCTACAGTTACGGTGATTGTGCCATCATCTACCGCACCAATGCAGCCTCGCGGCCTTTTGAGCAAGCTTTCGTGCGTGCCCGCGTGCCTCATATGTTGGTGGGGGCGCGCAAGTTTTATGAGCGTCGGGAGATACGCGACCTTTTGGGCTATCTCAAGCTCATTTTGAATCCCACAGACAATATGGCCTTTTTGAGGGTGATTAATGTGCCAACTCGGGGCATTGGCGCGGTGGCCTTGGCGGGCATCAAGGCGGTGGCCGATGAGAATGGTGTCTCGATGTTAGTCGCCGCACAGTCGTGGTCGCTCGGTAAGGGCAGAGGTCGGTCAGGTGCCAAAAAGTTCTGCGCCCTCATCGCTGAGGGCCAGTCTCAAGCCACGGCCCTCAAGCCTGGGGAGTTGGTGAGCTTTATCGCCGAAAAAAGCGGCTATGCCCAGGTGTTGCGCGCCGATGAAACCCCAGAAGCCCTCGGGCGGCTCGAGAATATTGCGGAGCTCAGCCGGGCGATTGAGGACGATCTTGTCGCAGAGTTGGCCGAAGACCCGATTGACCGGCTTCAGGCGTTTATCGATCGCGCGTGTTTGAGTGGGCAATCCGACGAACTTCCCGACGACAATGACGCTCAGGGGGCCGTGACCTTACTCACTGCACACTTGGCCAAGGGCTTGGAGTTTCCGGTGGTATTTTGTGTGGGCATGGTCGAGGGTGGCTTTCCACATCACCGGGCTCGCGAGCGCGAAAAAGACCTCGAAGAAGAGCGGCGCTTGGTCTATGTGGCCTTCACCCGTGCCATGAAACGCTTGTTCGTCACTCGGCCACAACGTCGGCTGGTCATGGGCATGGGTTTTCAGTCAGCGGAGGCTTCACGGTTTTTGGATGAAATTCCTTCAGAGCTGATGTGCGGAGACAAAGCTCCCGAACGCCCCGCGTGGGCGATGGGTGCCAGTGGGAGCGGGGGCTACTCAGCAGCCTCTTTTCCAAGGCAGACCCGCAAGGCTGCGATCCCAACACCTGCACCGAGGCCGGCGGACTTGCGAACATTTATCCCCGAAGATGCCAGTGAGTTTCAGCAGGGCATACGGGTCCTCCATCCCACCTTTGGCCTGGGCGAGATCAAGCGGATGGAGGGCAGTCGGCAAAACCTAAAGCTTCATATTCGCTTTGATCGTCATGGTGCGAAGTCCGTCTATGCACGATTTGCAAAGCTCGAGGTGGTGTTGCCATGAAAGTATTGGCCAAACAGACCGTTGCAGGCATAACAACGACGGTGGTAGTTTGAGTCGTCGGATCTAGGGGGGGATGAGCAGCATAATGGTCGTCACTTGTGAACATTGCGGAGCGAGATATCGTCTGGATAAGACGAGAATTCAAGGCAGAGGTGCGCGCATCACTTGCCCACAGTGTCGGCATGTTTTTGTGGTGTACCAGGAGTCCGCTCAATCACCTGTCCAGACCACCGCCGTCGCCGTCGAGCGTCCAACAGATGTGCACAGCCTCGACTTTAAGTCGGTCGGCGTTAGCGGCTGGAAAGTAAAGACCAGCATTGGCCTCGTGTATGACTTTTCTGACTTCAAGACCCTCCGGAAATACTTAAAAGAGGGCCGTGTGTCTGCGAGCGACAGTTTGAGTCACGATGGTGAGGCCTGGGCCACCATCGGTGATATTTCTGATCTTGAGGCTCACTTTATCGACGTTTTTGTGGGTGCCCAAGCTGGGGTCAAGGCCACAGCCAAGGCTGAGGTCGCTGCAGAGGCTGCCCAGATGGAGGCCGTGGACGCCGACGCCATCGCTGGAGATTTGCTCGACCGCATTGCCAAAAATCAACCCCCCCCCTCCTCGGCCAGCGATATCGGGGATCAGTTGCTCGCCGCTGTAGAGGCGGCGTCGGACGACGATGACGGCGGCATCGAACTCGATATGGATGCGTTGTTGGCGCAGGGCGGCGGCGGCGAGACAAATGTACAGCCAAGAGCCCGGCGAGGGGTCGAGCAAGCGGCTGTGAGTGCGGTCGCAAAAACCGGCAGTGATGACGAAAATCCGCACCAGTTTGTAGATCCGTTTGAGTCCTTAAAGCAATCTCGCCAGGTCCGAAGTTCAGGGAGGGCCCGCCGAAAGAGCAAACGGCAGGTCGCAGCAGAGGTGGAGGCCGGTACAAAGCAACGGAAGCAGTTGATTATCGCGGGCTTGTTGGTGTGTGCGGCTGCCGCTTATTTTGGGGTCGACCAAGCCACCGATGTTGGGCCGAGCGCAGCACAAGTTGTCGCGGCCGAAGCCCAAACCGCACAGGCCCAAACTGATGCCAATTTAAAGCGCCACGCTGCGGAGGCACGGGCGCGAATGCAAGAGAACCTCAACAAGGCGCTCAAAGATGTCAAGCTCGAGGAGATCACGGCCTTTGAGACGGCGGAGGACCAATTGATCGTCAGGGTGCCAGAGGCTTTTAAAAAAGGCGGTCGTGGCGGTGTGGGTGCGGGAGGCATGGGCATGCCCCAAGGGGCCAGTCAGGCTCAAGCCCAGAGAGTTGCTGCTGCCGTCACTCAGCGGGCCCTCTCGGCAGAAGACCATTTTGCGATGGGCCAAGCGGCCATCCGAACCCAGCGGTGGACCGAGGCCACGGGGGCTTTTCGGTCTGCTCTCGCCGTCCAGCCCAACAACGCAAACTTCCGATCTTGGCTGGGTTTTGTGCTCTTCAAATCCGGCGACCTCAACGCTGCAGAGGCTGAGCTGAGGGGTGCGGCGGCAGCGGGCGCGGTATCTGCTGAGAAATACCTGGGCCATATGGCGCGGGCTCAAGGCGATATCGCCGGTGCGAACCGCCATTACCAAGTTTATCTGCGGAGTGGCCCAGCCGATAGCAGGGCCATTGAGATTATGA